>CAYTMV010000019.1:0-41491 GCA_964439015.1 uncultured Gemmobacter sp. | reverse complement strand
CGGGCGAAGAGCTGTATTCGATCGGCAACCGCTTCAAGGCCAAGGTGCGCGCCGACGGCACGCTGGTTGGCAATGACGTCAAGGGCTCGATCCATCAGGTTGGCGCCGCCTATGAAGGCGCGCCTTCCTGCAACGGTTGGACCTACTGGCACTTCAAGCGCGATGGCAAGATGATCCCCATCGACATCCTGCGCCAGCAGATTCGCGCCGAAATGGAGGCCGATCAGGGCCACCGTCACTAAAACATCCGACATTCGGTTACGCCTGTGCCTTGGTTCCGCCAGAGGCACACCTCCCCGCCATGTCGCCATGGCGGGGCTTTTTCATGTGTTATCCGATAGCAGACAGCCGTTTTTGCCTGTCAGGCGTTGACCAGCCTTATTGGCATCCATCCGCCCCCGCTGCCGGGGAAGTCGTGGAGAAAGGATAACCGTCATGCTGCCCCTTACCCTGCCTCGTTTCTCGCCACGCAGTGCGATCCTCAGCCTGCCGGCCGCCGCCATTGCCCTCAGCCTCTCTGCCCCACCGGCAGAGGCCATCGGCAAGAATGAACGCAATTTTCTGAAAGGCGCGCTGGCGGTGCTGGTGATCGACGCGATCCTTGACGAAAACCGCAAACAGCAAAAGATCCAGCGCCGCGCCGCACAGCCCGCGCCCGTGTATCGCCAACCGCAGGATACCGGGCGCGTCGTCTATCAAAGCATCCATCACACGCCTGCCGCGCAGGTGTTCAACAGCTACGGTGCCACGGACCGCCGACGCATCCAGCAGAAACTGGCGTCGCATGGCTATTACCGCTCGGGCGTGGACGGGTCTTTCGGTCAGGGCACCTATTCAGCCATCACCGCCTGGGCGCGCGATACCGGCCAGACAGCGGCACTGAACAGCCGCGAGCAGATGTATGGCGTCTACGACTCGTTGCTTTACTGAAGCCCAAGCCGGGACAGATGGGCGTCCAGCGGCGCCCAATCACCCAGGGTCAGGCGCACGACAAGGGTCAGAACCTTTGGCCGAAAGGACGCGGGCAGTCGGGCCGCATCCTTTTCGGTGGTGACCAGTTGCGCGCCCAGCGCGAAAGCCTCGGCTTCCAGCCGTTTCAGGATCGCGGGTGAAAAGGGCTGATGATCGTCAAACGGCACGGCCCGCACCACCTCTGCCCCCTCGGCGCGCAGCGTGTCGAAAAACTTCTGCGGATTGCCGATGCCGGCAAAGGCCAGCACCCGCTCGCCCTGCCAGCTCATGCCCATCGGCAGCGGTTGCAGCGCGCCGGTCACATGGGGGACAGAGGGGGTGTAGCGGCTGGCAAACCGCGCCTGCGCCGCGGGACCACCGATCGACAGCAGCAGATCGGCGCGGGCCATGCCGACCGGGACCGGTTCGCGCAGCGGACCAGCGGGCAGGCAAAGTCCGTTTCCGAACCCCTGTTCGGCATCAACGACGACAATCGACAGATCCTTGATGACGGACGGGTTTTGAAACCCGTCATCAAGGATGATCGCCCGCGCACCCGCCGCCTCGGCCGCGCGCACGCCTGCCGCCCGGTCGCGCGATACCCAGGTCGGCGCAAAGGCCGAAAGCAATAACGGCTCGTCGCCGACCTGATCGGCGGTGTGGTCTGGTGTTACGCGCACGGGGCCGGTCAGGCTGCCACCATGACCCCGGGTGACGACATGAAGACCCGGAATCCGCTCGATCAAGGCTATGGCGGTTGGGGTCTTGCCGGTGCCGCCCACGGTCAGGTTTCCCACGCAGATCACCGGGACGCTGGCCCGGTAGCCATACTGTCGCAGCCGCCGCGCCGTGGCTGCGGCATAGATCGCGCCCAGTGGCCGCAAGATCTGCGCCAGCAAGGTCGGGCGCGGTTGATACCAGAAACCCGGGGCGCGCATCACTCTTCTCCCAACAGGCGGCGGATGCTGGACAGCACGCGGTCGGTGACATCAACGCCGTCCGAGACCACAGCCCAGGCGGCATGCGCAGCGCGGGCCGCGCGTTCGGGCGACAGCAAGTCTGACAACGCCTCGGCCATGTCGGCGGCGCTGGCGACCGAGCGCGTGGCCCGCGCAGCACCCAACCTTCCGAAAGCCAATCCCCAGCGCCCCGGTCGCGGGCCATGAATGATCGCCGAGCCCAGCGCCGCCGCCTCCATCGGGTTGCGCAGGCAGCCCGTGCCGGACAACGATCCGCCCAGCCAGCAGATCGGGGCCAGCCGATACCACAGCCCATATTCTGAAGAGTCAGCGACCAGAACCTCGACGTCCGGCTCGGGCTCCTGATCCTCGGATCGACGGGCCACCAGCCAGCCCTGCTGTGTCTCCATGATACGCGCCAGGGTAGTGGCGCGGGCCGGATCTTGCGGCACGACGATCAACAGCAGACGATGCGCCAATCTCAGCGTGCGAGCATGTGCCTCGATCACCGCAGCCTCCTCGGCCTCCGGCAAATCGACCGCCAGCCAGACCGGACGGCTGCCCAGTTGGCGAGCCAGCGCCGCCCGCTCGGCCTCGTTGCAGGGCAACGCAGTCGAAGGTTCTTCCATCCGGCCACTGACGACCGGATGCTCGGCCCCCGCTTTGCGGAACGCCCGCGCCGCCGTTTCATCCTGCACATGGATTTCGTTGAACAGCGCAAGCGTCATCCGCAAAAGGCCAGGATACCAGCCCTCACGCCCGCGCATGACCCGCGGCTGACGGCCGTTGACCAGCAAGCAGGGAATGCCGCGCATCCGCGCCTCATGAATCAGCGCAGGGCGCAACTCTGCCCCGGCCAGAACGATAAGACTCGGGGTCAGATGGTCCAGCCAGACTCGTGCGGCCGCCGAGGAATCAACGGGGGCGCCCGTAAATCCGGGTGCCGGCAGATCCTCGGGCGCGGCAGACAACACGACGGGATGGCCATCTTCTTCACCGATTCGGCGCGCCAGTTCGGCCAGTGGGGCCAGATGGTCTGGGCCGGCGGCAATCGCCCAAATCAAGCGACCAGGTGGACGCGGAAGCTCTGGCGCCTCAGGTTTGCCCCGCGCGCCGAGGCCATAGAGCGCCAGCCCGATCCCGCCAGCCACGGATCAGCCGCCCAGTTCCTCGGTCGCTGAGCCAGGCTGCGCCTCGTCCCGCAGCCGGTGGATATGGGCAATGAAATAGCGCATGTGGGCGTCATCCACGGTGCGCTGCGCCTCGGACTTCCAGGCATTGAAGGCGGATTGATAGTCAGGAAACATGCCGACGATGTGAATTTTCGACGTGTCCTTGAAAACGGTTTTAGACGGGTTGACCAGCTCACCGCCAAAGACGAGATGCAGGCGTTGCGTCATGTGGAGACTCCTTCGGTTGCGGGCTGCAACCTAGTGGATTTGCCCCGGCGCGGAAAGGCCCGAGCCGGGGACGATTTGTCTCAAGTGTCAGGCGATCAGATCCTGATGCTGACCAAGCCGCGGCGAGGGCGCATCGAGCGCCAGTTCAGCCCCCGAGAAGGTGATCGGCGTCCGCACGCCCGGTACGCCTTGGGCGTTGATCTGCATGCCACGGGCCACAATCTGGGGGTCAGCAAACACTTCACCCATGTCATTGATCGGCCCGGCCGGCACGCCCTCAGCTTCGCAGGCGGCCAGAAGTTCCGCCTTGGTGAAACGCCGCGTGGCCTCGGTCAGACGCCGCGTCATTTCGTCCCGGTTGGCAATGCGGTCAGCATTGGTCAGGAACTCTGGCGCCTCGGCCATCTCGGGCAGACCAAGGATCGCGCAGAGTTTGCGATACTGGCTGTCATTGCCAGTGGCGAGGATCAACCAGCCATCCGCACAGTCAAACACCGCATAAGGCGCAAGATTCGGGTGCGCATTGCCCATCTTGCGCGGCGCGGTGCCGGTGGCGAGGTAGTTCATCGCCTGATTGGCCATGATCGAGGTCGCCACATCCATCAGGGCCATGTCGATATGCTGGCCTTCGCCCGTGCGACCGCGCTGCACGATGGCTGCCAGAATCGCCGTTGCGGCATAGATGCCGGTGAACACATCCGTCACCGCAACGCCAACTTTCTGCGGCTGGCCGTCGGCCTCACCCGTCACGCTCATCAGCCCGGCCATGCCCTGAATGATGAAGTCATAGCCGGCGCGGTGCGCGTAGGGCCCGGTCTGCCCAAAGCCGGTGATCGAGCAATAAACCAGACGCGGATTGACAGCACGCAGGCTGTCATAATCCAGACCGTATTTCTTAAGCCCGCCGACCTTGAAATTTTCGATCACCACATCGGCATCGGCCACCAGACGCCGTACGATCTCTTGACCTTCCGGGGTGCGGAAATCGACGGTGACGGATTTCTTGCCACGGTTGCAGCTGTGGAAATAGGCGGCGGTCTTCTCGCCTTCATGCTCGATGAAGGGCGGACCCCAGCGACGGGTGTCATCGCCCTCGGGCGCTTCGACCTTGATGACTTCGGCACCCAGATCGGCCAGCGTCTGCCCGGCCCAGGGACCCGCCAGAATACGGGCCAGTTCGATTACTCGGATACCTTCCAGCGGTTTCATTCTGCCAGTTTCCCGTCAATGATCGCCTTCAGATCGGCATAGCTCATGTTCGGATGCTTTTCGCCGTTGATGATGAGCGTCGGCGTGCCCTCGACCTTGTCTTCGGCCGCGTTCTTCTCGAACTTGGCGATCATCGCCTCGGCAAATTTCTGGTCCTTGAGGCAGGTTTCCAACTGCGCGGCATCAATACCGGCGGCACGGCCGATGGTCTTGATATTCTCGATCGCAACGGCGGGATCGTTGGTTTCTGCCCATTTGCCCATGTCTTCGAACAGCATGCCCGAGATCGCGAAATACTTCATATCGCCGCCGCAGCGCGCCATCATCGACGCCCAGAGGCCGTAGCGGTCAAAATACACCTCGCGGAAGACAAAGCGGATCTTGCCGGTGTCGATGTAATCGGCCTTCAGCGGCTTGAAGACATCCTTGTGAAAATTGGCGCAATGCGGGCAGGTGTAGGAGGCGTATTCGACCACCGTCACCTTGGCATCCTCCGGGCCCAGCACCAGTTCAGGCACTTCGGGCAGGGCATCGGTTTCGGCGGCGGCGTCCTGCGCCAGGGCGGGGGCGGCCATCAGGCCAATCGTCATGGCAAGCGCGAGGGCGGTGCGCCCGAAAATCGTGGTCATGTCAGCCTCTTGTCTTCCTGCGGCGAGTAAAGATGTTTTGCGCCAGCCCTTCAAGGGCCGCACGCAAGGTTTCGTCATGCACGTCCTGTGCCAGTCTGGCGGCCTCGGCACGGATGGCGGGATCGGGGGTCACAGGCGCCTTGGGCGCTGGGGCAAAGGCCGCCTGCCCCTCGGCAAAGCCGACCGGCGCGGTCTGGGTCAGCAGGATGCGCGAAATGGCATTGTAACCATAGACGGCATTGACCCGCTGGCGGATCCGCTCCTTGCCCATCTCGACAAGGGGAGCATTGGCACCGCTGACCAGCAGCGTCAGCGTTGCGCCCATTGCCCCCTTGGCGTGGGCGATCTTGACGGGGCGGGTGATGCGGGCCTCGGCCTCGCCCACCACTTCAGCCCAATGGGTCAGAAGGCGGGGCAGCGCGAAGCCACGGCTTTCGCTGGCCTGACGAATGCGATCCTTCACAAGCCCCGAGGTCGCCTCGAACCCCCGCATCCTGCGGAGTTTTCGTGGCGTTTCGGGTTGATGATCCTCTTGCATGGTCTGGCGCTTCCGTGTTTCGCCGCTACCTTACGCCGGGCCGGGGCTGTCGGGCCAGAGGCGATGCGGCGCAGGAGGGGTGAAGTTTGCGTGAAGCTGAGGTCAGTGCGCGGTTGCTGGACTGGTATGATGCCCATGCCCGGCATATGCCGTGGCGCACCGGACCCGCGGAAAAGGCGGCGGGCGTGCTGCCCGATCCCTATCACGTCTGGCTGTCCGAGGTGATGCTGCAACAGACCACGGTGGCAGCCGTGCGCGATCGGTTTATCCGGTTTCTGGCGCGCTGGCCGACGGTGACGGCACTGGCCGAGGCGCCGGATGAGGCGGTGATGGGTGAATGGGCGGGCCTTGGCTATTATGCCCGCGCCCGCAACCTGCTGAAATGCGCGCGGGCGGTGGCACAGGATCACGGCGGGCAATTTCCGCAGACTGAGGCGGGACTGCTGGGCCTGCCGGGTATCGGCCCCTATACCGCCGCCGCCGTGGCCGCGATCGCCTTCGACCAGCCCGCTGCCGTGGTGGACGGAAATGTGGAGCGGGTTGTGGCCAGGCTTTTTGCACTGGAGACGCCGCTGCCCGAGGTCAAGCCGCAGATGCGGGCGCTGGCGGCCCGCCTGACCCCGCAGCGCCGGCCGGGCGATCACGCACAGGCGATGATGGATCTCGGCGCCACGATCTGCTCGCCGCGTAGCCCGGCTTGCGGCATCTGCCCGGTGATGGACATGTGTCAGGGCCGGGCGCTGGGCATCGCCGCCGACCTTCCTCGCCGCGCAGCGAAGACCGCCAAGCCGGTGCGGCATGGCCTGCTTTGGCTGGCGCGGCGCGCTGATGGCGCCGTTCTGCTGGAGACACGGCCAGAAAGGGGGTTGCTGGGCGGGATGCTGGCCTTTCCAACCACCGGCTGGGACGGCAGCGACCATGCGCCGCCCCTGGATCTGGACTGGCAGAAGCTGGGCGAGGTGCGCCATACCTTCACGCACTTCCATCTGATCTTGTCGGTGCAAGTGGGGATGGCGGACGAAGCCTTGCCGCGGCGCGGCGCCTTCATGCCGCGCAGCCAGTTTCGCCCCGCCAGCCTGCCATCGCTGATGCGAAAGGCCTGGGATCTCGGGCAATCCGCCGCAGCGACGACAGGTTGAGTGCAGCACGACCCACGCCTATCGTGCCGCGCAAACCGGAGCATGAGATGACCCGCCGCAACATCGCAGATTTTCGCAATGCCGCACCCTTCTGGCTGTCGTTGGGCCTGCTGCCGCTGGCTTTTATCGGCGCGACCCGAGGTGGCTGGACGGTTTTGCTGATGCCGCTTTACGCCTGGACGCTGATCACGGTTCTGGATGCAGTTCTGGGTCTGAACGAGGAAAATCCGGATACCGAGACGGATGAGCTGGACCTGTTCTGGTATCGGCTGATCACCCTGATCTGGTTCCCGGTGCAGTTTGTGGTCATCTACGGCATGATCTGGTGGATCACCTCGACCGACCATCTGAACATTCTGGAACAATTGGGCCTGATGTTCGGCGTGGGTGTGGTCTCGGGGACCATTGGCATGGTCTACGCGCATGAGCTTTCGCATCAGGGCAACAAGCTGGAGCGTTGGCTGGGGGATCTGCTGCTGGCCACGGTGCTTTACAGCCATTTCCGCAGCGAACATCTTCACGTCCACCATTCCTGGGTCGGCACGCCCCGCGATGCGGTGACGGCGCGCTACAATGAAGGTTTCCACCGTTTTTTCCTGCGGGTGCTGCGCGAATGTCCGGTTTCGGCCTGGACGGTTGAAAAGGATCGGCTGGCCCGAACCGGTCGCCCCGTCTGGGACCGCCGCAATCCGTTCTGGCGTTATGCCGGCTTGCAGGCCTTTGCGGTGTTCCTGGCCTTTCAGATTGGCGGTTGGGCGGGGCTTTTCCTGTTTGCGTTCCAGGCCCTTTCGGCGATCTGGCAGCTGGAACTGACCAATTATGTCGAGCATTATGGCCTGACCCGCCGCCTGATGCCGAACGGCAGGTATGAGCCCGTTCGCCCGCATCACAGCTGGAACGCGCCGCACAGGGCCTCGAACTGGCTGCTGATCAACCTGCAACGTCACTCGGACCACCATTACAAGCCGGACCGCCGCTTTCCGTTGCTGCAAACCTACCCCGAGGACGAGGCGCCGATGCTGCCCCTTGGCTATCCCGCGATGACGGCGCTGGCGATGATCCCGCCGCTGTGGCGCCGGCGGATGAATCCGCGGGTGCGGGCGTGGCGGCGGCGGTTTTATCCGGATGTGACCGAGTGGAAGGGCGGATATCCGGGCTGATTCGGCTATACAGACGGTGAAAACTCGCGTAAGGGCGACCTCGAGGCTCCGGGTTTCCGGCCGCCGGCGGGAGGCCGGACGGTGAAGGGACGGCAGGGCCGCATTGGGCAAATGCCCCCTTCAAGGCGAAGAAAATGACGGATCAAAGGATCGCCCCGGCACTGGCCGAGGCGTTGTCGGCCAAGGGCTATGAAAGCCTGACGCCGGTTCAAGAGGCTATGCTGGGCGAAGAACTCGCCGGGCGCGACCTGCTGGTTTCGGCGCAGACCGGATCGGGCAAGACGGTGGCATTCGGCATCGCGATGGCGGCCGAAATGCTGAACGGGGCAGAAATGCTGCCACCCCCGGCCGAGCCGCTGGCGCTGGCCATCGCCCCCACCCGTGAACTGGCGCTGCAAGTCGCACGCGAGTTGGCGTGGCTCTATGGCAAGGCCGGCGTGCAGATCGCGACCTGCGTGGGCGGCATGGACTATCGCAACGAGCGCCGCTCGCTGGAGCGGGGCGCGCATATCGTCGTCGGCACCCCCGGCCGCCTGCGCGACCATATCGAGCGCCGCAGCCTTGACCTCAGCTGGATCCAGACCGTCGTTCTGGACGAAGCCGACGAGATGCTGGACCTGGGCTTTGCCGAGGATCTGGAGTTCATCCTGAAGGCCGCCCCCGAAACCCGGCGCACGCTGATGTTCTCGGCCACGGTGCCGGCAGGGATCGAAAAGCTGGCCGCGACCTTCCAGCGCGACGCGCTGCGCATCCAGACCGCGGGCGAGGCCCGTCAGCACGGCGATATCGAGTATCAGGCGGTCTCGGTCTCGGCGCGCGACCGCGAACATGCTATCTTCAACATTCTGCGCTTCCATGAGGCGCAGACCGCGATCATCTTCTGCAAGACCCGGATGAACGTGAACCACCTGCTGGCGCGGATGGGCAATCGCGGCTTTCAGGTCGTGGCGCTGTCGGGCGAGCTGTCGCAATCCGAACGGATGCACGCGCTGCAATCGCTGCGCGACGGGCGCGCACGGGTCTGTATCGCCACTGACGTGGCCGCGCGCGGCATCGACCTGCCGGGGCTGGAGCTGGTGATCCATGCCGATCTGCCCTCCAACTCGGAAACGCTGCTGCACCGCTCGGGCCGGACGGGCCGCGCCGGGCGCAAGGGCACCTCGGTGCTGATCGTCCCGCCGAGCGAGTTCCGCAAGGCCAACCGCCTGCTGCAAGGCGCCAAGGTGGTGGCAGAGTGGGGCAAAGCCCCCTCGGCCGATGAGGTGCAGGCGCGCGAGGATGCACGTCTGCTCGACTCGCCGCTGCTGGCGGACGGCCCGGGCGATGATCTGGCGCTGGCCGAACAGCTGGCTGAACGCTTCGATGCCCAGCATCTGGCGGCGGCCTTCGTGCGGCTGTGGCGCGAGGGGCGCTCGGCCCCCGAAGTGTTGCAGGACGACCTGCCGCCGGCGCCCGCGCCCTCGGCCCCGCGCGACCGCAACGCCTTTGGTCCGGCCGACTGGTTCTTGCTGAATGTCGGCCATGAGGGCCGGGCCGAGGCCCGGTGGCTGCTGCCCAAGATCTGCGACGCTTTCGGGATGACCAAGTCCGATATCGGCGCAATCCGTGTGCAGCAGACCGTGACCTTCGTGCAGATCGCCAAGGATCCCGCCGCCCGCATCACCCAACGCACCGAGCTGGAGCCGGGCCTGACCATCGAGCCGGTGGAAGGCGAGCCGCAGCTTGCCCGCCCCGAGCGCGCCGAGCGGTCCGAGCGTCCGGTCCGCGCCACCAAGCCGCGCGCGGAAAAGTCGTGGGGTGACAAGCCCTTTGCCGACAAGCCGAAATACGACAAGCCGCGTGGTGACAAACCGGCCTATACCCCCAAACCCGCCCGTTTCGTCGAGGATGAGGGCGAGGCCCCCGCGCCGCGAAAGCCTTACGCCAAACGCGAGGATGGCGACGACAAGCGCAGCTACAAGCCGCGCGCGGCGTCAGAAGATGCACCGCGCAAGCCTTGGGCCAAGCGTGAGGATGGGGATGCACCGCGCAAACCTTATGCCAAGCGTGACGAGGGCGACCGCCCGCGCAAGGCCTATGATCCGCTGGGCGAGGACCGCCCGCGCAAGCCCTATGTCAAGCGCGAAGACGGTGATGCGCCGCGCAAGCCTTGGGCCAAGCGTGAGGATGGGGATGCTCCGCGCAAACCTTACGCCAAGCGCGACGAGGGCGACGCCCCCCGCAAGCCCTATGCGCCGCGCAGCGACGAAGGCGCGGCCAAGCCGCGCTGGAAGTCGGCGGACCGCACTGAACGTCCGTCGGCCCCGAAATCGGCAGGTTTCAAAAGCCATGGCGGCGGCAAAGACAAGCCCGCACGCTCGACCGGTTTCAAAAGCCACAGCGGCGAGGACAAGCCCTTCGGCAAGCCGGCCCGCAGCGCCAAACCGGCGCCGCGACCGGTAGATGCGCGGGACACGTCGAAACGCTTCGTGCCGCCGAAAAAGAAATGAACGCAAAGGGCGCCCGCGAAACCGGGCGCCCTTTTCCTTTTAGCCGATCATTCGCTTGATCGCCGCGACGTGTTCTGCACTGGCGGAAATGGTGTCTGCGGCCAGCGCGCGCGCCTCGGCCAGCGGGTCGTCGCAGATCCGGTCGACAAGTCCCCAGGTCAGCGCCTCGGCTGCCTCGATCTTTGCGCCAGCCATGAGGATCATCTTGGCCCGCGCCGGGCCAACCAACGCCCGCAGCCGGGCCGGGTCTGAGGGTTGCGGCAGGAAGCCCAGCTTCATGACCGGGTAGAAGACCTTGGCACCCGGCACTGAAAGCCGAAGGTCGCAGGCCAGCGCCATACCCATCGCGCCGCCGGCCAATGTGCCGTTCAGCGCCGCGATGGTCAGAAAGGGTGCAGCGGCGATGGCACCCGACAGCCGTTCCCACACGCCATCGGTGGCGAGGCCTGCGCGGGCGTCATCCAGATCGGCACCAGCCGAAAAGACCTTGCCCGCCCCGGTCAGGATCACGGCCCGTACGCCCGTGCGCCCTGCACGCTCCACTTCGTCGGCAAGGGTCGCCAACATCTCGCGGGTCAGCGAATTGGCCTTTTCGGGGCGGTTCAGTCGCAGCAGCCACAGCCCGCCTTCGGTCTCAACGTCGATCATGCCATCAACCCCACTTTTCGCCGGATATCCTCATCCCTCAGCCGCACGTCCTGGCCCAGCCAGGGGTCGGCCTCAACCCCGCACATCCAGACAAGTGCCCGCGCTGGCCATTCGGGCGGGATGTGATCCTCCCAGGCGAGGCCGCTGACGGGGTTGATGCCCGAGGCGCTGATCCGTCGCTGCATGTCGGTTGCCACCGTTCCGGGCGACAACCCCAGCGCACGGATCGCCGGTCCCTCTTCCAGATGCAGCGAGCGTGTCAGCATCAGCACTCCGGCCTTGGCGGCGCAATAGGCCGACCAGCCTTCATAGGGCGAGGTCGCCGCCCCCGAGGAGACGTTGATGATCGTGCCGCCACCTGCCGCCTTCATATGCGGCAGCACCGCACGAATAGCATGGAAAGGGCCAGCCAGATTGACCTGCACCGCCTGCGCCCAATCCTGCGGCGCGGCATCTGCGATCCGCGCGATCGGCTCGATCTGGCCGGCATTATTGACCAGCACGTCAATGCGGCCCCATTTCGCTGACACCGCCTCCATCGCCGCGCTGGTCTGCGGCCAGCTGGACACGTCGCAGACAATCGGCATCACCTGCGCGCCGATCTGCCCGGCCAACGCCTCGATTGCGGGCCCACTGCGAGCCAAAGCCGCAACCCGCGCACCCGCCGCGGCGAACTGCCTGACTGCCGCAGCACCAATGCCCCGGCTGGCGCCGGTAATCACGACAACCTTTCCCTGCATGGAAACCTCTTACCTTCCTTAAGCGTGCAAATCTTGATAGCTGTTGCACCGAAAAGCCGAAACCCTTGACCGGGCGTGGCAGCGTGACGGATGCTGATGCATCCTTTTGACGAAAGGTTTGATCATGACGCAATGGAAACTCCTCGGCTCGACGGCCGTTTTGGCCGCCATGGCCGGCAACGCCGCCTGGGCCATCACGCCCGAGGAGGTTTGGGCGAAGTGGAAAAACCTGTCTGCAACCAACGGCCAGACCCTGACGACCGGTGGCGAAGCCCGGGAGGGTGACGCGCTGGTGATCACCGACATGACGCTGACCCACACAAAAGACGGCAGCGCAATGACCATGACCGTGCCAGAGGTCCGGCTGGAGGATGTGGGCGGCGGCAAAGTCGAGATCACCCTGACCGACAGCTACGACCTGATCGTGACGCCCGAGACCGAAAAACCGGACAGTACCGTCGTCGTCAATATTGCTCATCCCGGCATGAAGACAGTGGCCTCGGGTTCGGTCGAAGAATCTGTCTATGATTTTGAAGCCCCCGAGATTGCCGTGAAGGTGAAGGAAGTGGTGGGCGGCGACGAGAACGAAAAGTTCTCGGTCGCGGCCGGGGTCAGCAACGCCAAGGGCAGCTATATTCTGGCGGGTGATGCCCTCACTTCAGCAACGATTGCCGATGCCCTAACCGTTTCCGTGTCGGGTGAAGCCGAAGAGGGTGCCGAAGAACCCGGAAGCTTCAAGCTGGACATGAGCGCCACCAACATTGCCGGCCAGTCAAACGCCATGCTCAAAGGATCGGCTGAAGACATGGCCAAGGCCGTGCAGGAAGGCTTTGCCACCGATGGCACCCTGACCTTCGGCACATCGACCTTCACCGCAGATGTCAGCGATGCCACCGGCAATGTCGTGATCGCCGGTGGCGGCGACAGCGGCAGCTTCAATGCCAACGTCAGCAAAGACGGCATCGGCTATGGCAGCGCAATCCGCAACGTGTCGATCACCGCCAGCGGCTCGCACATCCCCTTCCCCGAGCTGAAAGTCAGCTACGCCGAGGGGGCCTTCGACTTCCTGATGCCGATCGTGAAAAGCGAAGAGCCGAGTGATTTTCGCTTCGTCACCAGATTGCTCGATCTGAGCATCTCGGATGAGGTCTGGGCGATGTTCGACCCCGCCGGCCAATTGCCGCGCGATCCCGCCTCGGTGGTGATCGACACCGCAGGCAAGGCGCGGTTGACGACCGACATCTTCGACGCGACAGTGATCGAGAAAACCGAGGCCATGCCGGGCGAGTTGAATGCCCTGACGCTGAAGCAGCTTTTGGTGAAGTTTGCCGGGGCAGAGGTCACAGGCACCGGCGACCTGACCTTCGACAATGGCGATCTGGAAACCTATGGCGGCGTTCCGGCGCCCGAGGGCACGATCAACCTGAAGGCCACGGGGATCAATGGCCTGCTGGACAAGCTGACCGCCATGGGTCTGGTGCCAGAGGAAGACCTCATGGGGGTTCGGATGATGATGGGCATGTTCGTCAAGATGGACCCCAGCGCACCTGACACCATGACCTCGGATCTGGAATTCAAGGACAAGCACTTCTCGGTCAACGGCATGCAACTGCAATAAGCCTGAGAACAGAGCCACGGGCCGCCCCCTTTGCGGGGCGGCTTTTTCATGGGGTTTTCGCGGATGGTTGCGCCGCGCCGCCCCGCGCACTACCTCTGGTCCAACCGAAGGAGCGCCCATGACCGATCGCCTCGAAACTCTCGCCCAAGCCTTGCTGGATGCCGCCACCCGAGCTGGTGCCACCGCCGCCGATGCCTTGGCGGTGGAGGGCGTGTCGACCGGGATCTACATCCGGCAAGCAAAGCTGGAGCAGGCAGAACGGTCCGAGGGCATCGAACTGGGACTGCGGGTTCTGATCGGCGGGCGACAGGCCTGCGTCTCGGTCTCGGACACTTCGGCGCGCACGATCTTTGAGGCCGCCGAGCGGGCAGTGGCAATGGCGCGTGAGGCGCCCGAAGATCCGACGGCAGGCCTGGCCCCGCCGGACCAACTGGCCCGCACATGGGATCTGGCGGCACTGGAGTTGGCAGACCCGTCGGCAGAACCTACGGCCAGCGCGCTTGAGGCCGACGCGCGTGCCGCCGAGGCCGCCGCGATGGCAGTGCAGGGTGTCCGCCAGGTCGAGGCTTCGGCCAGTTATTCCAACCGCAGGCTGTTTCTGGCGCAGACCAACGGCTTTTCAGGTGCCTATGGCCGCACCGCGCGCAGCACCTCGGCCGTGGCCTTCGTGGGCGAAGGCACCGGGATGGAGCGCGATTGGGCGGCCGAAACCCGCACCTTTCAGGCTGACCTGCCCGCAGCGACCGAGATCGGCACATTGGCCGCCGAGCGCGCCCTGCAGCGCCTGGGCGCACGCAAGCCCACCACCGGCACCTATCCGGTGCTGTTCGACGAACGCGTGGCGTCCAGCCTGATCGGGCATCTTCTGGCAGCGATCAACGGTCAAACCGTGGCGCGTGGCTCTGGCTGGCTGCTGGACCGGCTGGGCCAGCAGGTCTTGCCCGCTGGTCTGTCGGTGATCGAGGATCCGCACCGCCCGCGGATCGGTGGCTCGCGCCCCTTTGACGCCGAGGGTCTGCCCACGAGGCGGCGCGCGATCGTCGAGGATGGCATCCTGACCGGCTGGGTTCTGGATCTGGCCACCGCCCGCAAACTGGGAATGGAAAGCACCGGCAACGCGACACGGGGAACCTCGGCCCCGCCCTCGCCCGGTACGTCGAACATCGATCTGACGCCGGGTTCGGCCTCGCGCGCAGACCTTGTCGGGCAAATGGGGACCGGGCTGCTGGTTACATCGATGATCGGCTCAACCATCAATCCGACCACGGGCGATTATTCGCGCGGCGCGGCCGGCTGGTGGGTCGAGGGGGGCCAACTTGCCTATCCGGTGAACGAATGCACCATCGCCGGCAACCTGCGCGACATGCTGCTGCGGATCATCCCGGCCAATGACGCGCGGCCGCACCTCGGCACGCGTGTTCCATCCCTGCTGATCGACGGTCTGACCCTTGCCGGCGCGTGATCTGGCCCTGCTGACAGACGCCGCCCGTCAAGCGGGCGAAATCGCCTTGCGGTTTTGGCGGCAAGCACCGAAGACGTGGGAGAAGCCCGGGCAAGGTCCGGTGACCGAAGCCGATCTGGCGGTAAATGCGGCGCTGCGCGACATGCTGCGCAGTGCGCGCCCCGATTACGGCTGGCTTTCAGAAGAGGATCCGGACAGCGAGACGCGGCTGGAAACCGAATTTCAGTTCATTCTCGATCCGATTGATGGCACCCGTTCCTTCATCGCCGGCGAGGATGTCTTCGCCATCTCGCTGGCGGTGGTGCAAAACGGCGTGGCGCGGGCCGGTGTCGTCTATCTGCCCGCTCTGGACCGCCTTTACACCGCCACAGACCACGGCCCCGCGCTGAAAGACGGCCAACCGATCGTGGCCAGCAAGCAGCAAGGGATCGACGGTGCCCGGCTACTAACCACCGCGCAAGCCCTGCAACCGCAGCATTGGCCGGGCGGCGTGCCGGATCTGAAACGCAGCTTTCGCGCCTCGCTTGCCTATCGGCTGTGTCTGGTGGCCGAAGGACGCCATGACGGGATGCTGACCCTGCGAGATGCGTGGGAGTGGGACATCGCCGCAGGCAGTCTGATCGCTGCGCGCGCAGGTGCCGCGGTGACTGACCGCACCGGGCAGACTTTGTGTTTCAACCAGCCGAACCCGCTGGCCCCCGGCGTTCTGGTGGCCGCACCGGGCCTGCACGCGGCGTTGCTGCAGCGGTTGATCAGTTGATACCCGGACCGCAGCAGGGTGAAAGATCGTTCGCCGTTCAGAAATAACTGCGGACCAGTGCACTTGACACCAGTGACCAACCATCCGCCACCACGAAAAATGCCAGCTTGAACGGCATCGACACGATCACCGGCGGAACCATCATCATGCCCATCGACATCAGCACGGCCGAAACAACGAGGTCGATGATCAGGAAGGGCAGGAACAGAAGGAAACCGATTTCGAAGGCCCGCTCGATCTCTGACAGAAGAAACGACGGCACCAGCAATGACAGCGCCGCATCAGTGCCCGGCTCTGCCGGCGGGCCGGGGCGCAGCGCCGCCAGTTCGCGGAAGGTGTCAGGATCAAGCCGCCCGGCCATGAAGGTGCGGAAGGGCTCGATGATGCCCGGCAATGCGGCCTCCACATCCATCTCGCCGCGATAGAAGGGGCCGCCGCCGTTGGCCCAGGCCTCGGTAAAGACCGGGTCCATGACGTACCATGTGAGAAACAACGCCAAGGTCACAAGCAGCATGTTTGGCGGCGCCTGCTGCAAACCGATCGCCTGTCGCAAGATCGACAAGACGGTCAGGATGAACGGAAAACATGTCACCATGATCGCCAGCCCCGGCACGAGACTGAGCAGGGTGATCAAGGCAATAAGCTGGATCGACCGGCTGCCGAGATTGTTGCCCAGGTCGATTGCAATCTCTTGGGCTGACACAGGTAGCGCCCAGACGATACAGAGCAGCAGGAATGCGAGGCTTTTCACAGTCCGCCCCTGAGATTGGCGACCTCTGTCAGCCTTACGGCCAACTGTCCTGCCTGCTCACCGTCAAGCTCCTGCAATTCTCCGCGCGCAATCAGCCGATCACCTACATACAATTCCACCGGATCATCGACCCGCCTATCCAACGGCAGAACCGCATCCCGCTGCAACTTCAGCAAGTCGCGGACATAGGGCCGGGCTTTGCCGACGGAGATGGTGATTTCGATGGGCACCTGGCTGAACGGGTTGCTGGCAGTGTCATCCATGTTGCTTCTCCGTTTTGATCTGTCCGAAAAAATCCCGGACGGCAGTGGCGATTTCGGCCAGCGCGCGGTCCAGATCTATGCGTGTCTCTCCACCGTTTCCGCCGAGTCGCAGGTAAACCTGCCCTTCTCCAAGGGTCGGCTCTTCCTTCAAAACGAGGGGAAGGCCGGACGTTTGCTCGAGCAGGGATTCGATGGCAGGTCGGGCGGCCGGGTTCATCACAAGTTCGATCGGACTGTCGGCGGCTTTGCCAACGAGTGGCATCAACGCTTCAGCCACAACCGGTGCCAATGCTTGTTTCGCGAGATCCGGCAACAGCCGTTCCGTCAAATCTTGCAGCAAGGGGCCAATGGCGCTCAGAACATGATCCCGCGCCTCGTGATAGGTGAAGCCCAGCCCCTGAATGTTGCGTGCCAGATCGGCCTTAACCCGCGTCTGATCTTCTTCTCGCGCCTTGGTCGCATCTTCCCAACCAGCAGCATAGCCCTGCTCGTAGGCCTGAAGCCGGCTTTCCTCGAGTGCCGAGGCATCGACAATAACGGCATCATTCGCTGTTGGGCGTCCGTCAGCCTCAAAGACTTCCAGCTTGGGGAAATGCATCACGCCTCCTCTTCCTCAAGCCAGCCGCGCAGGATCTCAACCGATTCTGCACCACGCTCATCAATCAGGCGGCGCAACCGCTCCACCGGGTCCTCGCTGCGCGCGGCCTCCATTGCGGCGAGTTCACTTTCTCGGAACGGCAGTTCTTGCCCATCGATTTCGCCGGTTACGACCCGGAATCCGTCTTCTCCCGGAACGGCTTCAAGGGTCGGCGTGGCCGGTTCAGGCAGAGACATCGGTGTGACATCAGGGCCGCGGAGGGCCGGCGCCGAGCCCGCCAGGACCGGGCGTATGACAAACAGACCCAGAACGATGGTCACCAGCGCCAGAACGGCCATCTTGATCAGGCTCATGACATCCAATGCGCCGAAGATCGAGGCGGCACTTGCCTCGGCAAGGGTTCCAGCCTCGGGCGGCGTCTGGAACTGAAGGGATTTCAGCGTCAACACATCCCCCCTGCCCTCGTCGATGCCCGCGGCAGAGGCGACCAGTTCGCGCAGGACCGCCAGTTCCTCTTCTGGACGCGGTGCCCAAGTAGTCGTGCCGTCCGCGTTGGTCGTGGCCAGACCATCGACCAACACCGCAACCGTCAGCTTGCGAATCGCGCCGGGCGCACGAACGAGGGCGCGGTTGGTTTCGGAGACCTCGAAATTGACACGTTCTCGGGTTTCGGTGGACTGGCTTTTCCCACCACCCCCACCCGCGGCATCACCTTCCGGCAGATTGGATGCTACGGTCACGTCACCGGCAGCCTCAGTAGCCGAATCGGACTTTTCTTCCGAATCCGTGGAAATCGCGACCCTTCCTTGAGGATCGAACTTTCGTTCGGTTATCTCCTCACGCTCGGTGACAACGTCGACCGAAACTTCAACAACGGCCTTTCCGGCTCCGACACGGGCCTCCAACAAACGCTCGATGTTCTTGCGCAACTCGGCCGCTCGGTCCAGACCGGCCGGGTCTGGAAGATCGGTTTCACCTTCCGGAAGGATGAGGCCGGCCACTGAATCGATTACGGAAACGGCTTCGGGCAGCATCCCTGGTACAGCTGAGGAAATGAGATGTTTCAACGCTTTGGCCTGACTCGCCGGCAAGGTGCCCGAAACTGTTGTCACAGTGACCGACGCTGACGCCTTGCCGGGATTGCGGAACGGCTGAGAAGGCGCCAATGCGATATGCACCCGCGCGGTCTTGATCAGCGGGTTGGCGAGTATGGTGCGGGCCAGTTCGCCCTCTTTCGCCCGCCAGTAAGCCGCATCGAACATTTGCGAGGTCGTTCCGAACCCCGAAAGATTGTCCAGAAGTTCGTATCCGGTGGCGCTTACCGCCGGCAGACCCTCGCCGGCAAGCGTCATCCGCAGAGAATCTCGTCCACCGGCCTCAACAAAGATCGAATTGCCGCGAACCTCATAGACGATTCCCTTCTGGTCCAGCGCGGCAATCACCTCACCTGCAGCGGCAGAATCAAGGCCGGCATACAGCAACGCCATCTGATCGCCACCCGAGAACCGCGTCAGCCCCAAAACAGCAAGAAAAACACCGATGGTCGCAGCAACGACGACCATCCGTTTGCGAAGATCCAGCGCGGACCAGATTGAAGCGAGATTCTGCAAGAAACTTCTCCGTTGGGGCTTCTGCCCATGCGGAACGTTTGCAGCACTCATGTTAACAATCGGTTAGTGACCTTCGTTCTATAGCTGTTCCAACAAAGATCCGGAGCAGCCGATGGCGACCACTGTCCCCCCCGATGAAACGAACCCTCCGAAGAAGTCAAAACTGCCTCTTATCATTGGCCTCGTACTGATGCTGCTGGGAGGAGGGGGCGCCTTCTATGCGGTATGGTCCGGTATGATCCTGGGCCCGCAAGCCGAGCATAAATCGGTTTCGGATGACACATCGCCGCTGCCAGACATTGCCTTTGTGGCGATCGACCCGATCGTCATAGCCCTCGGCGAGTCCGCAAATAATGCACAACTCCGGATGTCGTCACAGCTGGAGGTCGAGAAAAAATATCTCACGGAGGTGGAATTGCTGAAGCCGAGGGTTCTCGATGTCCTGAACAGCTATCTTCGGGCCGTCGAGATCCGTCAACTCCAAGACCCCGGCGCATTGATAAAATTGCGCGCACAAATGTTCCGACGAGTGCAGATCGCCACTGGGGAAGGAAGGGTCAGAAACTTCCTGATTACCGAGTTCGTGGTGAATTGAGGGCGTAAGATGGATTTCATCGCAGACATTCTGATGGTCGCAGGCAACTTCGGCGTGGCCGTGTATTGCCTCGTCCTTTCCCGGCGCCTCAAGGCCTTTGCAACCCTGGAATCAGGGATGGGTGGAGCAGTAGCCGTCCTGTCCGCTCAGGTTGATGACCTGACAAGGGCGCTCGATCAGGCCCGAAAAACCGCAGCAGACTCTGCCCAGACCCTCACCGACCTCACCGGGCGCGCAAATACTGCCGCATCGCGCCTCGAGCTGATG
Source organism: uncultured Gemmobacter sp. (assembly GCA_964439015.1). GTDB lineage: Bacteria > Pseudomonadota > Alphaproteobacteria > Rhodobacterales > Rhodobacteraceae > Gemmobacter. The sequence continues at coordinate 21,705 of CAYTMV010000019.1, read as the reverse complement.
CTGGCCTCGACCCATGACATGCCGCATCAGGGCGCTGCCACCGGCGAAACTCAGGATGAGCATCGCAAGCTGCGCTTCACTCGCCGCAGGACGTCAGCAAACAATCTTGCGGAGTTTGACTGATGGCGCGCACCCCCAAATCCCGCGGAGCTCTCACAATTCTTGCGCTGCTGCTGGCTGCTTCCAGTGCGATACGCTTCGGCGAAGGCGTGGGACATGCGTTCGCTGCCGGACCCGTTGTTAGCGGGCCTACACCGGACCACGCCGCCATGGAATCCTGTCCCACCATGCCAGCGGCACTTGCAAAGGCATTGTCAGACCGCGAAGCACGTGTCGAGGTCGAGGAGGCCGCGCTGCAGGCGCGCCGGATTGCAATAGATCTCGCAGATGAAGCGATCACGGCCAAACTCAAGGAACTTGAGGCCGCCGAGGCGAAACTGGCGGAAACTCTGGCCCTGGCCGACGGAGCTGCAGAAAAAGATCTGACGCGACTGACCGCGGTTTACGAAGCCATGAAACCTAAGGACGCCGCGTTGCTGTTCGAAAATATGGCGCCCGAATTCTCCGCCGGCTTTCTTGGAAGAATGCGTCCGGAAGCAGCCGCCGCGGTCTTGGCCGGCATGACCGCTGAGAAAGCATACGCGATCAGCGTGCTGCTCGCAGGTCGAAACGCTAGCGTCCCGAAACAGTGAGCTCTTTGGAACACCAACGCCCATTCTCAGGAAAGACGATATGTTCGCCATCATCGGAATTGTCGTGATCTTTGTCATGGTCTTCGGCGGTTACATTGCCGCCGGGGGAAAGATGGGTGTAATCCTCAAATCCCTCCCGTTCGAAATGATCATGATCGGCGGTGCTGCCATTGGCGCCTTCCTGTTGTCAAACGATAGCGCAACCGTCAAGCATACACTGAAGGATGTTGGAAAGGTCTTTAAAGGACCGAAATGGAAAACGCCCGACTACCGTGATCTCCTCTGCCTGCTGTTTGAATTGATTCGCGTCGGGCGATCCAACCCCGTGGCGCTTGAGGCTCACGTCGAGAATCCAGCGGAAAGCACCATTTTCGGGCGCTACCCAAAGATTCAGGGCGACCACGAGGCGGTGGATCTGATCTGCGACACCCTTCGAGCCGCGTCAATGAACTACGACGACCCAATTCAAGTTGAAGAGGTACTCGACAAGAGGATGGAGGCCTCTCGCAATCATGCGTCCCATTCCAGCCACGCTCTGCAAGCTGTTGCAGACGCCCTCCCAGCGCTTGGCATCGTTGCCGCAGTTCTGGGTGTAATCAAGACTATGGGTTCGATCGACCAGCCACCGGAAGTCCTGGGCAAGATGATTGGTGGCGCTCTTGTCGGCACCTTCCTCGGCGTCTTTCTAGCCTATGGATTTGTCGGCCCGTTCGCAACACGCGTAAAATCAGTTGTCGACGAGGATGCGCATTTTTACCAGCTAATCCGAGAAGTTCTCATTGCCAACCTTCATAATCACGCTGCAAACGTATGTATCGAAGTTGGCCGTCAAAATACGCCTCACGGCGTACGCCCAACATTCACCGAGTTGGAGGAAGCACTAAAAGCGGTCAAGCAGGAATCAGCATGATCCGGATCATCGTTCTCCTCCTGCTTTTAACCACCTCGCAGGCTGCTGCAGAAGTCCGAGTCTCCAGTGGAGAACACGCAGACTTTTCACGGCTGGTTTTCGATTTGGGAAACCTGCGAGAATGGCGTATTGAACCCGCGACAGAAGGGATTGATCTGGTGATAGAAGGAGCTGAATTTGATCTTTCAAAGGCATTTGACCTAATTCCGAAGAAACGCGTCACTTCCATGACGGTCAAAGGTCCAGGACACCTGCACATTGGAACCGCATGCGACTGCCCCATGAAGACATTCGAAATACGTCCTGGCCTTATTGTTGTCGATTTCTTTGATGCCATTTCGGAGCCGCGATCAATCGAGAGACTAAAGGAAGCATTCACCTTGAAAGCACTTCAAGACTCAAGCTTTCAATCATATGAAAAATCTCTCTGGACGAGATTTCAGACCGAAGGTCTAAAGCGAGATCTGATCGTGGAACTGAAAAACGCAGCAGCAAGCGGGAATATTACCTTGAGCGATTTGAGCTCAGTGCAACTGCGAGCAACGGACAATCCGATCGCATCCCATGGGGAAGCCGGTCGCAATATCAGGATCAATAACGAAACACAGATCGCGGGGAAAGAGCCTACATCCGAGGCGACGCTCGATTGCCTCGACGACTCCTGGGTCGCCATCTCGACGTGGGGAGAAGAGAAAGACCTGGCCGGTCAGCTTTCGAGGGCTCAGGAAAATGTTGCAGCTGAACTGGATTGGCCTTCCGAAAAAGCAGTAATCTCAGCCGCCAAGACATATCTTTACCTTGGTTTCTCCGCAGAATCTCTACATCTACTCGAAACCTTCGAACACGACTCTAAACAACATGCCGTGCTGATGGATATTGCATCCATTATGGAAGGCCGTCCAAGGAACGAGGATACTTTTAGTTCGATGAGTGCGTGTGCAAACATGTCATCATTTTGGGCTATCTTGGAAAAAGGTCGTAGACAGGATACGGATATCTACTTCAAAACGGCGCTTGGCCACTTCAACGGCTTGCCATTTCATCTTCGGACCGTTTTCGGAGGGAGAATCCTCGAGATAGCCAAGGCTGGCGATGATCTGACGGCCATTAATATCGTGAAGAATGCAATTGAGCGGAGCGCAACTCCACTGGATGATTCTTCGAAGATCAACGTGGCAGAATCCTATCGGCTTTTAGGTGACGGGAAGACGGCCGGAAAAATGTTTCAAGATCTTTCGGATACTTATGGTCCAGCGGAGGCAGAAGCACTCATTGGATTGGTGTCAGTGAAATTGAAAGACAAGGAGGTCGTCGACAAAACGACTATTGATTCCCTGAACGGTTTATTAGCAACTCACCGGAATGCGCCACTGAAGGAACGACTTACGGAAGCCTTGGCCGTCAGCCATGCATTGGCGGGGGATTTCCGACTTGCCTTTTCCAATCTCAGCCCCACATTTCCCGCACACGAGGATGTGTGGAAGTTGCTGGTCGAAAATGGAAGCGACGACGATTTCCTGTTGCAGTCTATTGCCGCAGAGCCGGACCCTCGTACATTGTCCTATGCGACACGCATAATGATCAGTGAAAGGCTCTTGTCACAAGGGTTTGCGGATGCGGCAAAAAGCTGGCGACCAGAGGCTTTCGCATCTAAAGCCAATGAAGATGACCGGCTCTTTGCCGGCAAAGTTTTGCTAGGATCACGCAATCCAAAAGCAGTTTTGGAAATGCTTGCAAATCTGAATTCTATCGAGGCTACTAGGGCAAAAGCAAAGGCCTATCTACAGGCAGGGAAATATCAAGAAGCGTTCAACACATACAGGGCTGCGGCCGGGCCAAATGATGGGAGAAAGAGTTCCGGGGTTGGACGACCACAAGCGGTTGCTGAAACGTCTGACTTCGAATTTCAAAACTGGATAGATCCTGCCGAATTGGAGACACGTTTGAGAGGCTCTAGTTCTGGGAGCATGTTATTAGAAGGTCCTAGCCTGGCAGGATCCAGAGCATTATTGGATGGAAGCGTGAATCTACGAGATGAGGCCATTGGAATGCTCAGGAATTCATCCGGATTTGAAGACTGATATTACCGACAGACATTGACAGGATAATGCGGATGAATCATCGAAACATTCTCCAGCCAACGGTTCTTCTAGCCTTTGCGCTGATGGCTGTCATCACGATGATGGTGCTGCCGGTACCGGCAATTGTTCTTGACATCGGACTGGCATTGTCTTTTTCTCTAGCAATTCTTATGCTCACTGTCGCGATCTTTATAGAACGTCCGCTCGAGTTTTCATCGTTTCCTTTCGTGCTCCTCGCATCACTCCTGATTAGACTCTCACTGAATATTTCATCGACGAAACTCATAATCAGCCAAGGCCACACTGGAACCGATGCTGCAGGTTCGGTGATTGAAGGCTTTGCATTCTTCATTATGGGAGGAGATATTTTCGTCGGAATAGTTATCTTCTGTGTACTTCTGATCGTTAACTTTATGGTTATCACGAAAGGTGCCGGACGGATGGCGGAAGTTGGGGCGAGGTTCGCTCTGGACGGGTTGCCTGGTCGCCAACTCGCGATCGATGCAGATATGGCAGCGGGTGCCATCGACCACGCCGAAGCCAAATCAAGACGGGAGGCCGAACTCGCTGAAACAAACTTCTTCGGGTCTTTGGATGGGGTGTCAAAATTCGTGAAGGGTGATGCTGTCGCCGGACTTTTGATCACACTTCTAAATATCATCGTCGGCCTTGCCGTTGGCATGATGCATCATGGCCTGCCCGTCGATGTTGCTTTCAAGACTTATGCCATTCTGACCGTGGGTGACGGCCTCGTCAGTCAGATTCCTGGTGTTATCGTGTCCGTGGCGGCAGCTGTCCTCTTGACTAGAGGCGGCGCAAAGGGTGCTGCGGATGTCAGCCTTTTCCAGCAACTCAGCGCCTTTCCAGCGGCATTGGGCACCGTGGCAGTGCTTATGATGTTCTTCGCTCTAATTCCTGGCATGCCATTTCTTCCGTTCTCTTTTGGGGGAGCCGTCGTGGGCGCTTTGGCTCTCCGTAGTGCTCGAGGCAGAAAGACAGAACCTGTCGAAACAGTCCCGCAGGTCGTTCAACCACAAAAGTCGATCGGCGATATGCTGGATTTTGACGACATACACATCGAGTTTTCGCCAAATCTTGTTCACATGGTACTGGACTCCGCCACGGGTCTGGATACCAGGATATCCAATATCAGATCTTATCTCGCTGGCGCTTTTGGGCTGATCATTCCGGAGATTAGGCTAACCGACCAACCTTTGCTTCCGGCCGGCACATACTCCATCCGAATCCAGGGCGTCGAATGCGTTCGGGACAAGCTCTTTCCGGATCGCGTGATGGTTCTATTGAACGAAAGCATCCCTTCACCGGATGGACTTGATGTGAAGGAACCTGTGTTCGGCGCGCCGGCGAGGTGGATTCTTCCCGCATTGCAAGAAGAGGCAGCGATCGCCGGTTTGCCAGTCATCGCCCCGGCCGAAGTGCTGGCCACCCACCTGCTTGAAGTTCTGAAATCCAGCCTGCCGCGCCTCCTGAACCTCAAGACCTTGAGGAAGTTGCTGGACGAATTCACGAATGTCTCGGATTCAGCCCGCGCTGCGGAGAATAGGCGACTTCTGGACGAACTCATTCCGGACAAGGTTCCAGCTGAACTGCTACTAGGCGTGATGCGCCTATTGTTGGAGGAACGTGTTTCCATCAGAAACCTTCCTCTGATACTCGAAGCGATCTCCGAGGTGCGGAACATAGGAGCGAAAGAGGTTATCGCCGAACATGTTCGCCAGCGCCTCGGATTCCAGATCGTCGCTGAAATCCGGCGCGAGGACGGGACGTTGCCTCTGATCCAGCTTGCACCGGAATGGGACAAAACCTTTTCCGGCTATCAGGTCGACGATCAGCGGGGGTTCTTCGACGTTGCCCTACCTCCAGAAGTCTTTGAAAAACTTACAAAACGCATCATGGCTCAGGTCAACCGCGCCGCCGAAAGCGGAACTTTCCCGGCCCTTGTGACATCGACGCAGCGCCGCCGTTTTCTTCGGACCGTTTTACGCGCCAAAGGTCTTAACACTCCGGTCTTGTCCTATGACGAAATCGGCATAGATGCCCGGCCAGCCATTATCGGCCAGGTCGCGGCATGAACGACGTTGTGGCAATTCTGGAAGGCAACAGACCGTTGATCTGGGCTTTTGGACTTGTTTTCATTCGGGTCGGATGCGTGATAAGCCTCCTGCCCTCGATGACAGAGAACATCAATACCGCCCGCGCTCGAGTCGTCCTGACGGCGGTTGTAGCTGCCGCCGCTTTGCCTGCTGCCTACCCCCAACTTGCGCCGCTTGGTGCCAAGGGTTTTTTTCCCTTTGTCAGCGAAGTGGTCGCAGGCCTCATCATCGGCGCAACGATACGTCTGATATTCATCGCCCTGCAGTTTGCTGGCCTGGTTATCGCCCAGGCAACTTCGCTTTCGATGCTCTTCGGCGGTGTGGGGTCAGAGCCGCAACCGGTTGTCAGCAATTTCCTGTTGATTGCAGGACTGGCACTTGCCGTTTCTTCTGGCTTGCTCACCAAAATTGTCCTCTTCGTCCTCATGTCCTATGAGGTCTTTCCCGCAGGACAGTTGCCGGACCCCGCTTTGATTTCCGCAAGCTTGCTGGACGAGGTGCGGCGATCAACGCAGCTGGCCTTCCTGATTTCCGTCCCTTTCCTTATCTTTTCGATCATTTCCAATGTGGCGTTCGGTTTCATGAACCGGGCGATGCCGCAGCTTTCCGTAGCCTTCGTCGGCGCCCCTGCCCTGACGTTGGCTGGCATCGGCCTGATGGTGATCGTGCTTCCGGTCGGACTCGGTATATGGCACAGCCACCTCAATACTTTGCATGACGTCCCTCTGCAGGTGGCACCATGAGCGGTGCGGATGAAGGGGCCGAGAAGGAGCTTGAGCCGACAGACCGAAAGCTTGAACAAGCCCGCGAAAAAGGAAATTTCGCGCGCTCTGCGGATCTGCTGACCGGTACTTCCATGGCAGGATTCGTTCTGGCAGCGATGGCCTTTGGACCTTCGTCCATCGTTGACCTCGGCACCAAACTTTCGGGATTGCTTCAGTACTCTGACACACTTTCCCCCATGATGTCGCTGAAAGCGCAACCGGTTATGGCAGGGATCATCGCTCAGACAGCCCTTTTCCTCGCGCCCTTCCTTCTGCTGCCGGCGGCTGCGGTACTAGTGGTTCTGGTAGCGTCGCGCGGGATTGCTTTTACGCCAAGCAACCTTGAGCCGAAATTGTCGCGCATAAACCCTTTGGGCAATGCCAAGCGTAAATTTGGCCGACAAGGCATTGTCGAATTTATCAAGAGCTTTGTGAAGGTTGCCTTGGTGGCCTTCATGATTGCCTGGTTTGCCGGCGCAAACCTGAACTCAATCGTCGCAACTATCCATCTGGACACAAAGCCTGCCAGCGCCGCTATGACCCGGATGCTACTGGATTTTCTGATACTGGTGGTACCGTTTTTCGTGGTTCTGGGGGGACTGGATTTCCTTTGGCAGTATTTCGAGCATCTTCGCCAAAATCGGATGTCTCGGCAGGAAATGACAGATCAGTACAAGGAATCCGAGGGTGACCCACAGGCCAAGGCCGCGCGCCGAAGCAAGGGACAGGAATTGGCGCTGAACCGCATGCTTACGGATGTTGGTACCGCCGATGTCGTGATCGTCAACCCGACGCATTATGCCGTTGCCCTCAAATGGGAGCGCGGGAAAGGCCGGGCCCCGGTTTGCGTGGCAAAGGGCGTGGACGAGATCGCCGCGCGCATCCGCGAACGGGCGATTTCCGCTTCGGTGCCTATTCACCGCGATCCACCCACCGCACGGGCACTGCATGCAAGCCTCGAGATCGGGCAAGAGATAAGCCCGGATCACTATCGGGCGGTTGCCGCGGCCGTCCGCTTTGCGGATGCAATGCGCAAGAAAGGCAGCAAACCCCTATGACGGACAGCCAGAAAAAGCTGAAGGCGCTCAAGTCTGTCGTCCAGTTGCAGTTCGACCTCGCGCAAGCCCGGCTGCACAAGCACGCGGCAGAGCGCGAGGTGACCCGGGCACTGATCGCTGGCCTTGACCGACCATCGAGATTGGCCGGCGAAGATCCGATCCTCAGCGCACAAGTCGATCTGGTCTATCAGTCATGGGCAGACGGTCGCCGCGCCGAACTGAACACGATCCTCGCCCGCCAGACAGCCATCTGGATGGAAAGCGTCTCCGAGGCGCGACAGTGCTTTGGAAAGATGGATGCCCTGCGGCAGGTGGCAACACGGCTGGCAGTCCGAGAAGCACGCTCTGAGGCCGACTGAGCAAGGGTGTCGCCTGACCGTGTGTGGTCGTTGCGGCCCCCGACCACGTCAGCTTGGCGGCGGAAAATCTACGGGAGCAGATTGTCTTGGCTGATTTGTGGAAGGCTATTTGCGATCACGAGGTACGGCGCGCTGAGCCAGGCGAAGGAGGCTACGTCAACGTCGTTGATTTTACGGGTCTGGATGAGCGAGGCGATCCGGATTCGCTCACCAGATTTCTCGCGCGTCGTCATGCACGGCGGATGATTTCGGCCAGTCGCAGCAGGGCGCGCTCCATCACGGCCATGGTCGGCGCGCGGCTGGTAGAACGCAGGGTCAGATCTGTCTCGACGATATGGGCCAGCGCCGTCTCAAGCCGCCGCGCACCCCAGGCTCCAGCCTGTCTGATCATCCGGTCGCGATGCGGTCCCAGACGCATCCGGCCCAGCACCACCGCCGGACCCGCCGGGTCAATCGCGCCCGCAAACAGGGTCTTGAAGTGCCGCAGGGCTGCTATGCAGATCGTGACCGGCTGGACCCCCTGCCCTTCCAGCCGCCGCATCAGAGGACCGATCGCCTCGCGCCGGCCCTCGGCAGTGGCGTGAATCACGTCATCCACCTCGGCCTCGATGCTGCTGGGCGCCATGGCCGCCACATCTTCCGGCAAAAGCGGTGTTGGGTCGCCCCATTTGTAGAGAGAAATCTTTTCGACCGTCTGGCGAAAATCGCCCGGGTCAAGATCGCGCGCCAGCCCCACCAGGTCAGACATTGCCGCCGGAGCGATCTGGGTCAGGCCGGCACGTTTCAACACGGTCTCGATCTCGGCCTGAGAGGGCGGATCGTCATAAAGGGTAACGCTGCGGGCACTGCGATGCCCCTCAAACAGCTTGACCAGCGTTTTGGGGATATTGCCGCTGGCCGTGACGATGATGGTGGCATCGCCCTCGCGCCATTCTTTCAAGGCGGCCTCGATGGGGGCTGCGAGGCTGTCGGTGGCATCTTCGACAAAGGCCACGCGCGGGCCGGGAAAGAAGCCTTGCGCCTTGATCGCATCCAGAAGCAGGGCATGGTCGCGGCGCAGATCGGCGCCCTGCATCCGGGTCAGGCGCATCTCGGATTCACCCTCGGGCCCGATCAGTGCCAGGATCACCTCTTGCCGGCGCAGCGCCACCCGCATCGCATCCTGCCCGCAGATCAGAAGGCCCGGCGCGCTGCTGTCGGGCTTGGCGAAATAGTTGACCGCCGCCGCGCCCGTCAGCTTCATGGCGCAAGGCCGGGTGTGGCGATCAGTTGCGTCACGATCTGGTCGGCCAGGTTGCGCATCAGTCTTACCCCGGCGTCATCCTCTGCCGCCAGCCCGGCCACTGTCGATCCGGTGGCGGAATAGCCGGCAAACCCTTGCGCGGTGCCGCCGGTGATCCGGGTGCCAGCCATGTCTGTCAGCACCCAGTCCACCTTGCCGGTCAGGTCATAGCGGGTGATGGCGTTGTCGGGGGTGATGCCCACGCCAATGCGGTCCGTCGTGATCGTGAAATCCAGCAAGTAGCGCGAGGCCGAGGCGCGGCCCAACCGATCTTCCAGCCGCTGCACCAGATCAAAGCCGTTGCGGTCACTCGGCTCGGCGATCCGCACCTTGCCCTGCAGCGCCGCCCCGGCGCCGCCCGGCCCATAGGCCGGGGTGAACCCGCAGCCTGCCAAAGCGGCAAGGCCAATCAGGAACAGGCGGCGGTCAGACAACGACATTGATGATGCGCCCCGGCACGACGATGATCTTCTTGACCGGCTGACCGGCCAGAAACTTGATCACATCCTGATCTGCCAGCGCGATCTTTTCAACCTCTGGCGCGGGCATGTCCTTCGGCACGGTGACTTCAGCGCGACGCTTGCCGTTGATCTGAATCGGCAGGGTCACGGTGTCATCGACCAGCAAGGCCGGGTCAGCCTTGGGCCAGGGAGCCTGCGCGCAAAGACCCGCCCCTCCCTGATAGGCCCAGATCGACTCGGCAATATGCGGGGTCATCGGCTGCATCAGCTGCGCCAGCGTGCGGATCGCCTGTTTCATCACCGGGGTCGAGGCATCGGCCTTGGTCAGCACGTTGGTAAAGGCGTAAAGCGCGGCAATCGCCTTGTTGAAGGCAAAGCCGTCGATCGACAGGGTCACATCATGCACGGCCCGCGCGCTGGCCTTCTGCACCGACAGATCGTCCTTGCCCTGATGATCCGCCGCCATCTCGCCAATGCGGGCGCACAGGTTCCAGACCCGGCCAAGGTGCTTGTAGGCCGCCTCGGCGCCCGAGGCCGTCCATTCCACATCCCGCTCGGGCGGGCTATCGGACATCACGAACCAGCGGGCGGTATCGGCGCCGAACTGGGCGATGATGTTCATCGGATCGACGACATTCTTCTTCGATTTCGACATCTTGGCCGAGGGGATGATGTCGACCACTGTGCCGTCCTTCAGCGTCGCGCCCGTTTCAGAGCGGATGATGTCTTCCGGCAGGTGATAGACCGGCCGGCCATTGGCATCGGTGGTCTTGTATATCTCGTGCGTCACCATGCCCTGCGTGAACAGCGCATTGAACGGCTCGCGCGCCTTGCTGGGCAGGTGGCCGGTCTGGTGCATCGCCCGCGCAAAGAAGCGCGAATAGAGCAAGTGGAGAATCGCGTGTTCGATCCCGCCGATATACTGATCGACGTTCATCCAGTAATCGACCTCGGTTGCATCCGTGGGCGTCTTGGCGCGCGGCGCGGTGAAGCGGGCGTAATACCAGGACGAGTCCACAAAGGTGTCCATCGTGTCGGTCTCGCGCCGGGCCGGCTGTCCGCATTTCGGGCAGGTGCAATCGCGCCAGGTCGGGTGTCGATCCAGCGGATTGCCCGGCTGGTCAAAGCTGACGTCGTAAGGCAGCTCGACCGGCAGGTTTTCTTTCTTTTCCGGCACCACACCGCAGCTGGCGCAATGCACGACCGGGATCGGGCAGCCCCAATAACGCTGGCGCGAGATGCCCCAGTCGCGCAGGCGGAACTTGGTCACGCCCTGGCCAAAGCCCTTGGCCTCGGCCAGCGCGATCGCCTCGGCGACTGCTTCGTCGCCGGTCATGACCTTGTTGCCCGCCACGCCGCGCACATATTGCACAGGCTCGGATTTCAGCGGCACGAAAGGCTCGGACAATGGGGCTTCCGCGCCGCCTTCGGCCACAAAGACCGGCGGGATCGCCAGGCCATATTTCGTAGCGAATTCAAAGTCGCGCGGATCGTGGGCGGGGCAACCGAAGATCGCGCCGGTGCCGTAATCCATCAGGATGAAATTGGCGATCCAGACCGGCAATTCGATGCTGGCATCCAACGGATGCTTCACCCGGATGCCGGTGTCGAAACCGATCTTCTCGGCGGTTTCCAGCGCCTCGGCCGTGGTGCCGCCGATGCGGCAGCGCGCCAGAAATTCGGCCACTTTCGGATCATCGGCCAAGGCCTTGGCCATCGGATGATCGGGGCTGATACCGGCAAAGCTGGCCCCCATCAGCGTATCGGGGCGGGTAGTGTAGACCTCGAGCTTGGGGAAGCCCTCGGGCGCGCCCACGGTGTCAAAGCTGAACTGCAACCCGCGCGACTTGCCGATCCAGTTGGCCTGCATCAGACGGACCTTCTCGGGCCAATCCGTCAACTCATCAAGCGTGTCCAGCAGATCGCCCGCGAAATCGCTGATCTTGAAGAACCACTGGGTCAGCTCGCGCCGCTCGACCGCAGCACCCGAGCGCCAGCCCTTGCCGTCGATCACCTGCTCATTGGCCAGCACGGTCATGTCGACCGGGTCCCAGTTCACCACGGCGGCCTTGCGATAGACCAGACCGGCTTCCATCATGTCGATGAACATGGCCTGCTGCTGGCCGTAATATTCGGGGTCGCAGGTGGCAAACTCGCGCGACCAGTCGATCGACAGGCCCAGCGGCTTCATCTGCGCGCGCATGTCGGCGATGTTGCCATAGGTCCAGTCCTTGGGGTGTCCGCCACGCTCCATCGCCGCGTTTTCGGCCGGCATGCCGAAGGCGTCCCAACCCATGGGATGCAGAACGCTGAACCCGCACGAGGATTTGTAACGCGCGACCACGTCGCCCATCGTGTAGTTGCGCACATGGCCCATGTGGATGCGCCCCGAAGGATAGGGGAACATCTCAAGCACATAGTATTTCGGCCGCGCGGGATCAGGCTTTGCGACAAAGCAGCCAGCTTCGTCCCAGGCCTTTTGCCATTTGGCTTCGATCACGGAAGGTTCGTAGCGCGACATGTTGATCCCCTGCGATTACCCGCAGCGGCTTACACCGTCAGACGCGCCAAGGTCCAGTGGTCAGCAAGATCAGAAGCGACCGTCCTGCACCCGCAGCTCACGCGCGCGGGTCAGGATCGCGTCTTCGACCGCCCGTGCCGTCTCGGGCGAGACCGGGCCGCCGCCGCGCGAAACAAGCGCCACCTTCAGCGCCCGGGCATCCAGCGACGGGTCCGAGATATAGACGGTCGCCCGGTAGGCCCGCCCGCCGCCGGGCGGCGTGCCATAGCCCATGACGATCACACCGGTGAAGGGATCGACCGTCTCGACCGGCAAAAAGCTCAGCACATCCAGCGAGGCGTTCCAGAGATAGCGGTTCACCTCGACCGTGATGTTCGGGTCGGCGCCGCTGTTGAACAGGTCCCAGATCTTGCCCTGATCCTTGCCACGCATCCGCGCCAGCGTTTCCTCGCGATGCTCGGCCGCCTTCTGACGGTCGAGTTCGGCCACGGTAGGGATGGGGTTGCCGCGGCCAAACAGGCCGGAATCGCCGCCGCAGGCCGACAGCGTCAACAGGAAGGTGCTGCCGATGATGGCGCGGGCAATGGTCTTGGGCGTCATTCCGTCCCCCGGGATCGCATGACTTGCTGTCTATCTGACGACCAAGAGCGGAACAAGGCTTTTTGCCCATACCCCCAAGGCACAGCGCCACCCGCCCCCATGTCCGACCTTTTATCGGGCGATCCCATGGTCTTGCCCTTTTTTGGCATGCAACCGCCGGGGCGCAACCGGGCAACTGTGTCTTTGCTGCACCATAGCCCCCGTCGTTTGCCGGACATCCCGCCACAATGATTGCAAAACCCGGCTCAAGCGTCGAAATAGGCTGCATACCCAATCCGGATTTCCCTGGGTTGGGCCGCACTCTTGATCAAACGAGGGAAAACAATGAAAAAGCTTCTCCTGGCGACCAGCTTCATCGCTGCTTCGACCGGCTTCGCCGCTGCCGAAGTCGCCGTTTCGGGCTACGGCCGTTTCGGCCTGGTGTATAACGAAAACACCCCGGCTGGCTTCAACGACACCATCATCAGCTCGCGTCTGCGCATCAACATCGACGGCAAGACCACCACCGACGGTGGCGTCGAGCTGGGCGCTCGTCTGCGCATGCAGTATGTTGACGGCGACGAAATGACCGCTGGCAACGCTGCCAAGTTCTACGGTTCGTATAACGGCCTGCGCGTCGAAGTCGGTAACGTCGAAACCGCGTTCGACTCCGCTGCCCTGATCTACGATTCGGAAATGGGCTTCGAAGACTCGTCGTTCGGCGACCCGCAAGGCGCGTTCTACGCCTATGACAGCAACACCTACGGCGCTGGCAACGGCAACCGCACCGGTTTGGCTGTTTCGTACTCGGCTGGCGCCTTCTCGGGCATGATCTCGTACGTGACCCCGGACCAAGTGACCTCGGGCTCGACCGAAGAAACCGCGATCAACCTGGCTTACGCTTCGGGTCCGTTCGCTGTTTCGGCCGCTGCCTACTCGGACGGCGCTGGCATCGCTGGCAACGACGGCATCTTCCTGGGTGCTGCGTACACCCTGAACGAAGTCACCACCATCGGCCTGAACTACATGGATGAAGACGCCGCTGGCGGCCGTCAGATCACCCTGTACGGCAACCACACCATGGGCGCCACCACCCTGCGCGCCTATGTGTCGGATCTGGACGTTGCCGGCCTCGACACCGCTTACGGTATCGGCGCTGACTACGACCTCGGCGGCGGCGCTCGCGTCTCCGGCGCGATCGAGTCGGACTTCGTTGGCGACATGTCGGCCAACCTGGGTCTGCGCTTCAACTTCTGATCCCTACGGATCGGTTGACGGAAAGAGCGGGCGATTGCCCGCTCTTTTCATTTTCAGCCCCTCTTCCCTTTGGCGACGCTCTATGGCCTATCTGGCAGGATCAAGGGGGTTCTCATGTCGCTGCACACCATCCAGTCCCGTATCACTGACGCCTGCACTCAAAACGGCCGCAGCCCGGACAGTGTGACGCTGATCGCCGTATCCAAGGTGCAGCCACTTGAGCGCGTCGAGGCGGTGCTGTCGGAAGGGCATCGGGTGTTCGGCGAAAACTATGTGCAGGAAGCGCAGGGCAAGTGGCCCGGCTTGCAAGCCCGTTTCGGCAAGGTGCAGTTGCACATGATCGGCCCCCTGCAAACCAACAAGGCCAAAGTCGCCTTTGATCTGTTCGACGCAATCCATACGGTTGACCGGCCGTCACTGGCTGAAAAGCTGGCACGACTGGCGCAGTCTGTCGGGCGGTGCCCCGAGCTGTTCATTCAGGTCAACACAGGCTCCGAGGCCCAGAAGGCCGGCATCCTTCCCGATCAGACCGATGATTTCATCGCCGCCTGCCGCACCATGTCCCTGCCGATCCGCGGGCTGATGTGCATCCCCCCCGAGGATCAAGACCCGACGCCGCATTTCGCCGCACTGGCCAGGATGGCCGCGCGCAATGGCCTTTCGGGCCTTTCCATGGGGATGAGCGGTGATTTTGAGACGGCAATCGCCCACGGCGCCACACATGTCCGGGTTGGAAGTGCGATCTTTGGCGCGCGGGCCTACGCCAAAGCCTAACGCTCGCGCAGGGCTTCCTGGCTTTTGTAAAGCGGCTTGGTGAGATAGGTCAGCAGCGTCTTTCCGCCGGTCTGCAATTCCACCTCGGCCAACATGCCGGGACGGATCTCAAGCGCCTGCTGGCGCTCCGTCAGTTGCGACAGGTCCACCCGCAGCGTGACCTTGTAATGCGGATCACCGTCCGCCGCGCGAGAGTTCGGGTCCTTGAACGTGTCAGCGGACACGAAATGCACCTTGCCCTTCAGCGTCCCGTAAATCGTGTAATCATAGGCAGACAGCTTGATCGTCGCGTCCTGATCCTTGCGGACCGAGGCGATATCCTTGGGCCGAACCCGCGCCTCGATGAACAGTTCATCCTCCAGCGGGATGATCTGCAAGATCTCGTCTCCCGGCCGCACCACGCCGCCAATGGTCGTGATGGACAGCTTGTTGACGATCCCCTTGACCGGCGCCACCAGCACGGTGCGCGACAGTTGGTCTTCGGCATTCTTCAACTTCTGGCGCAGCGAGGCCAGTTCGCCCTGAACCTTGCTGTATTCGGTTGCACGATCAAGCTCGGTCCGGGTGATGACTTCGTTCAGCTTGGCTTCGGCGTCGGATGCCGCCTTGCGCGCCCGCGTGACCTCGATCAGCGGCGCCACCTCGGCCTTGAACATCTTGTCGAGGATGTCGAGTTCCTGATTGGCCTGTTTCAACACCGCCTCGGCCCCATCCCGCGCAGCGGCGTAATCAGAGACCCGGGCCGAAAGCAGCGAGGACTCGGATGCCACGATTTGCGGCACCCGTTGCGCCAGATCTTCGGGCGCATCAAAGCTGACAGCGCCCAGCGCCTCGGCCTCCAACCGCAAGCGGCGGATGTCCAGCGTTGCAATCTGGTCGCGCAGATCATCCACCGCGGCCTGATATTGGGTGCCATAGAGTCGCGCCAATGTCTGGCCGCGTTGCACCACATCGCCCTCCTGCACCGAAAGTTCGGCAAGGATGCCACCCTCAAGGTTCGAGATGATCTGCGGGCGTGAAGATGACACGACCGAGCCCTCCGCCCGCACGATCTCGCCCAGCCAAGCCACCGAGGCCCAGATAAGAAAGGCCAGAACCGCACCACCGATCAGCCAGACAACCCGACTGGCCCGTTGCGCGCGGCGGTCAAAGATCGGGTCCAGGGCCAAGGTCATTTTGCACCTCCGGCCTTGGACAGATGCGCCAGCACCGCGTCACGCGGCCCGTCCACCGCCATCCGGCCGTTTTGCAGGATCAGCGTGCGGGTGGTCAGTTGCAGGATCGGCACGCGATGCGTGGCGATGATGGCGGTCCGTCCTTCCAGCCAGGTTTTGAGACGGCTGACCAGGGTCGCCTCCAAGGTCTGATCCAGCGCGGCGGTCGGCTCGTCCAGCAGCACGACGCCGGGATCCTGCAACCACAGCCGCGCCCAACCGATCGACTGACGCTGTCCGACTGACAGCCCTTCGCCCAACTCGCGGATCTCAAGGTCCAGACCCCGAGGGTGGTTGCGGACAAACGGGCCGAGACCCGCAAAATCCAGCGCCGCCAGCAATCGGTTGTCGTCACGCTCCAACTGACCAAGATTGAGGTTGTCGCGGATCGTGCCGGCCATCAGCCGCACATCCTGTCCCAGATAGCCGACATGGCGCCGCAGGTCGCGCGGGTGGATCTGGTTCAGGTCCAGCCCATCAATCAGCACCCGGCCGGCGGTCGGCTCATACAGCCCCGCCAGCAGCCGCAGCAGCGTGGATTTGCCCGAGCCATTGGCCCCCAGCACCGCCACATGCTGACCGGCCGGAATGGCCAGCGCAGCAATATCCACGGTTTGCGCCGCGGTGGGGTCATAGCGAAACTCCAACCCCTTCAACTCGAAAGCGCCGGTCAGGCGGTCGCGGCGCAGGTATTGCCGCCCCTCCTCCTCGATCTGGCGGGCATCGGCGATGCTGTCCAAACCCTTCAGCGCCGATTGCACATTGGTCCAGCGCGCCAAAGTGGTGGAAAGCTGACTCAACGGACCCAACGTGCGGTTGGTCAGGATGCCGATGGCGATGATGGTACCGACGGTAAACTCGCCGGCAAACACCTTGTAGGTGCCTACCAACACGGCGGCGACATAGGTCGCCTGCTGCACCCCGCCCGCCCAATAGGACAAAAACGCCGTCAGATGCCGCTGATCGCTGGCCTTGGCGGCCGACAGCGCCGACAACTCGGCCCAGATCCGGGCGATACGGGCCTGCCCGCGCTGGGTGGTGACGGTCTCATGTTCATAAACCGCCTCATGCAACAACCGGGCCGCCTTCATCGAGGCGCCCTGCGTGGCCTGCGTCAGCGCGACCATCTTCTTTTGCATCAGCAGCCCCGGCAGCACCATCAGAATGCCGCCCGCGATCAACACCAGAACCAGATTGCCACCGATCGAGGCCACCAGCACCAGAAAGATGATCAGAAACGGCAGGTCCGCCAGCGTGCCGATCGTCGAGGCAGTGAAGAACTCGCGCACCGAAGAATATTCGCGCATGGTCGCGAAGATCTGGCTGGGCGTGCGTTCGGCCGGGGCGGCGCGCATCCCCAGCAGACGCTGCATCAACCGGGCTTGCGTCGTCAGTTCGATCCGCCGACCCGTGTGGTCCATCAGCCCCGAGCGCGCCATCTTCAGCGCCATCTCGAAACCGATTGCCAGCATCGCACCCAGCGCCAGCACCCACAGCGTCGGTTGCGACTGATGCGGGATCACCCGGTCGTAAACCTGCAGCGAGAACAGCGAAACCGCGACCGCCAGCAGGTTTGCGACCAGAGAGCCTGCGGCAACCTCGGCCAGAGCGCGGCGGTAATGGGCAAACTCGCCCCAGAACCAATGCGGTTTACGGGCGTCAGGAAGATGACGCTCGGCAATCCTGGCCAACGCGGGGCGGGCCTGCAGCACCTGCCCCGAAAACACCGGCGCGAAGTCGTCCAGTGCCACCTCGGCCCGCAGATCCTCGGCCTTGGGGTCATAGATCGTCAGCCATTCCGCATCTTGCGCCAGAACCAGCACGACATGGCCTGAAGTCATCTGCACCAACGACGGCCATTGGTCGGGCACAGGATCGGCAACCTCGACCACGGTGGCGGACAGGCCCTGTGCGGTCAGCACGCGCGCCATGGCCGAAAGGTCCAGCGCGTTGTCCTCAGCCTCCAGCGCCTCTTCCAGATCGGCGGCGGACAGGGTTTCGCCCAACCAGGCGGCATAGGTTGCCAGCAACCCCGCGCGCGAGACGACGCGCGACGTTCGAGCAGGGTGAGAGGGCCGCGAAACCTCGGGCGCGGGGCGCGCGGGCTGCGCCGCCTGCACCTGAGCCGCATTGATCTCGAAGGCCACCACCCGGTCGGTCACAGCGCGTCTCCATCCACCAACTGGCCACGCAGCGCGGCGATCTGCAGCCGCGTCAGCGCTATATCGTATTTAAGCGCCGCCTGTTCGCGCTCCATCTGCGCGAAACTTTCATAGATACCCACCAGCTCCATCAGCGGCCGACGGCCCAGCTTGTATTGCTCGGTGAACATTGCGAGGCTGGCCTCGGTCTGCGCCAGCACACCAGCCCCCTGCCCCTGCTTGGCACTCAGGCGCTGCAACTCGGACGTGAGCGCCACAATCTTGCGGCTGGCGGTATCGGCCGCCTCGGCCATCTGGCGGTCCACAACCTCATCGGTCGAGGCGATGGCCTCCAGGGTCGCACCGGTGCCAAAGCCCAGCATCTTGCCCAGACCCAGATCCAGCCCGCCGACAAGACCGTCGTCTTTGGTCCAGTTTCCGCTCGCGGTCAGGCCGGGCAGATGCTGCGCACGCTCCATCCGCGCGGCGGCCTTGGTGCGTGCACCTTCGCCACGGGCAAGCAGCACGGAAAGCGGTTCAGGGTGGCCCTGATCCGGCTGCACCTCCTGCAAGCCCGACAGATGCGTCAGCGGTTGCTGCGCCAGCGCCTGCAATTCGGCCATGGACTGTGCTGCCAATTGCCGGTCGGCATCCAGAACTGCCTGCATCTCGGCAATCTTCTGATCGATGACCCGCTGTTCCGACATGTCGGAAAGGCCGCCATTGACCCGCTTCAGCATGATCTGGCCGTAACCGCTCATCCGCGCCACCGCACGATCGGCCAATACGGCTTGCTCTTGCGCGCGCTGCGCCTTGATGTAATGCGACAGCCCCTCATGCACCCGGGCGTTCAACGCCTCGGACAGGCTGACGGCAGCCACTTCGACATCGGCGGCCGCGTGGGCGCGCTCGGCCTTGCGGGCACCGTTGTCGAACAGAACCTGTTCAATCAGCAGCTTGGTTGCCACGTCGCCCAACGACGTCAGCGAGACAACCGGCCCCACCTGTGGCAGCCAGTTTTGCGATTTTGCCTCGGCCCGCAGACGCGCCACGCGCAACTCGGCCTCGGTCGCGCCAGAGGACGCGGCGATGACGGCCCGTGACACTTCGGCATAAGGCCCTGCGGGCGGCAGAATGGACCGGCGCGTCAAAAGGTCATCAATGATGGCCGATCGGGTCTCAGCCGCGTCGGCGGCTGTCTGCATCTCATTTGTATCCTCGATCGCTACGGCATCCGGGCGTTGCGCGGAGCCGTAGCGGAACTTGGTAACATCAGGCATGTCCATGCAACCGGCAAGCACCAGCAGCATGAGCATGCCCGGACCGGAGCGTTTCACCCCCGGTCCTGACACTGGCACACGAGGAAAGGACATCCTGTCGTCCCTTACATCAGGGTTGCCGAAATATCCTCGTCCAGCAGGATGCTCGCGCCATCATCGCCCAGGGTATAGACGGTGTAACGCTGGCCGCCGATGGTCTCGGTTTCGCCGGTCGCCGTGGCGCCTTCCATCGCAACGATATCGCCCGAGTCGCCCTTGATGATCAGTTGTTGATCCGGCCCGGTCAGGGCCTTCAACTGCTCTTCGGTGATGTGCAGTTGCGCATCGGGGGCGAAGGTCAGGTCAATCGCGGCAAAATCGAAGCGCGACAGGCCCGCACGATCCAGATCGACGTTCACCGAGTTGGTGTTATCCACGATCAGCAACGTCGAGGCGCTGTTGCCCGCATCGTCGGCGTTGTTGATGACCAGATAGCTGCCATCCGGCACCGATGTGGCGAAACGGAACGAGGTCTCGTCGAACACCGCGTCATCGCTTTGCGTGGCGTTGACCGTGCTGACCGCGCCATTTCCATCGATGCGGTGGAAGGTATAGGCATCCTCGGTCAGCTCGGTGGTGATGCCGCGCAGGCCCACCACATCGCCGCTGCTGTTCTTGGCCGTGGTGAAAGAGATCACCTCCGGGCTTTCCGGCGCGATGGTGTCAACGACCACGGTCTGGGTGCGGGTGGCCACGTTGCCCACCGGATCGGTGGCGGTGATGGTGACATCCATCTCGCCCTCGCCGGTCGGCAGATCACGGGCCTCGAACTTCACGCTCCACTTGCCATCTGCACCCGCGCGGAAGCTGCGGGTTGACCCATTTTCCAGCCGCACGACAACCAAAGAGTTTGCCTCGACCGTGCCGCTGATGGTCACGCCCGCAGCATGTTCAGCCGCGTTCATGACATTGTCGCCGGCAATGGCGTTGTGGCCGAAGTTGCGCACCTCGGTATCAACATAGACCGTGCGGGTCAGCGTCGAGGTGTTGCCCACCGCATCCGTGGCGGTCGCCGTCAGCACCACATTGTTCTGCCCGGGCGGGATTTCACCAGCGGGGATCGTGAAGCTCCAGCTGCCATCGCGGCCCACCGTCACCGCATGGCTTGCACCCGAACCAAAGCGCAGCACGAGGGTTGAGCCAGGCTCAACCGTTCCGGTCACTTCCATTCCGGCCGCCGCCTCGGTCGCGTTCAGAACGTTATCCGAGGACTGGGTGAAATTGGTGACTTCGGTATCCACGCGGATCGTGTGGGTATCGGTGACGCGGTTGCCCGCGGCATCGGTCGCCGTCACGGTGATATCCGTATCATAGGTGCCGGCGCGGAAGGTGCCCGCGGCGAAATTGGCGGTCCATTTGCCGTTGTCCCCGACGGTGATCGTGCGGGTCATGCCTTCGAAAGCCACAACCACACTCGTGCCGGGATCGGCGGTTCCGGTGATTGCGATGCCGGCAGCACGCTCGGCACCCGACACGATGTCATCGCCTACCTGCGGCACATCAATCGCGGCCGCCAGTTCAGTATCCACAGCGACGTTTTCGGTGATGACGGTCTTGTTGCCCAGCGCGTCGATCGCGGTGATCGTGGCGGTGGCAGTATAGGTGCCTGCCGCCAATTCCGTGGTCGAGAAGGTCACTGACCAGCTGCCGTTTTGGCCGGCCGTCGTGGTATGCGTCACGCCGTCGATTTCCACCGAGACGGTCGCGCCAGCCTCGGCCTTGCCGCCGATGGTCACGCCGTCAGCATGCTCGGCCAGATTCTCGATATCACCCACGCTGACCACACCCGAGGTCGCTTCAACCTCGGGTGGAGTCATGTCGATGACAAAGCTGGGACCGACCAAGGTCCAGCTTTGACCGCCACCCGTGACCGAGACCGAGGCACGATAGCTGCCATCAACCGGGAATTCATTGGGTTCGAAGGTCACACCCCAGGTGCCATCCTCGCGAATGGTCGTGGTTTCGGCCTTGCCACCGATGGTCACAACCACTCGGTCGCCCGGCTCGCCAGTGCCGGTCACAACCAGCTTGGGATCGTCGGTGTTGGTGGTCAGCGTGCTGGAGTCATTCGGCCGATCAACGGTCGGAATGATGTGTCCATCGCCATCGCCATCGCCATCGCCATCGCCATCGCCATCGCCATCGCCATCGCCGTCGCCGTCGCCATCGCCATCGCCAT
>CAYTMV010000018.1:0-41604 GCA_964439015.1 uncultured Gemmobacter sp. | reverse complement strand
GACGGTGATCGAGGCCATCGTCCGCGTCCCGCGCGTCCTTATCCCCTGACCCCGCCCAGACGCGCCCGGGCCTGATCCGCCGCCAAATGCCAACCCGCGCGCAACTGGGCCAGATTGGCATCTGCCCGGTTAAGCGCCATTTCATAGCTGCAACTGGCGGTGTTGAGGGCCTTCAGGCCCAGGATCGCCGACGATCCGGCGGCGCGGTGGACATGTGCGGCGATCTCGGCTGCGGGTAGGCCCGCAGCTTCTGCGGCGTCGATGGCGGCGAGTTCGTCCAGCAGTTCGGCCACCATCCGCGCATGCAGGTCGGCGCCCAGCATCCCGCGCACCTGAACGGCATCGTCATCCTTGGGCAGGGCAGTCTGACGGGGCCTGGCGGCGGCCGGACATTCGGACTCCAGCGCCTCGATCAGATCGGCCTGTCGCGCCGGCTTGGTCAGGATCCGGTCCACGCCAGCGGCGCGCAGGTGCCCCTCGTCCTCGGGCAGGGCATTGGCGGAAAGAAGGATCAGCCGCGCCGCCTGCGACTCGCCGCCCGAACGGACATAGGCCGCCACCTCCAGCCCGTCCATGTCGGGCATCCGCAGGTCCAGCACGATCGCGTCAAAGCGGCGCAGCATGGCCAGCGCCACCGCTTCGGCGCCGGCATGGCTTTCCATCACCGTGTGACCCAGCTTTTGCAGATCCCGCGCCACCACCCGGGCTGCAGCGCGGGAATCGTCCACGACCAGAATTTCCAGCACGGCCCTTGGGGACGGCGTCGCAGCGACTTGGCGGGTGTTCAACAGGATGCGCAGGCCGCCGGGTTGCCACAGGTCACCCTCAAGCCGGGCGCCCATCGCGGCAAGTCCCGCGGCGGCGCGCGCCACAAGATCGGCGGTTCGGGGTTGGTGGATGGCATCAGGGGCAGAAGCGTCGGTCCTGATCCGCACCAGAATGTGCCCCGACGCCGCAAGGGACAGCACGATCTGCAACGCGCCCTTCGCGCCCCCGCTCAGGATGGCCGCTTCGATGATCTGGCTGACGGCCAGCGCAAAGACCTGCGGTCGCCCACTGGCAAGCGGCAGGGCTTCGGCCAGCAGCGACAAACGCCAGTCCCGCCCCGCGGGCGAGGCCTGCACCGCCCGCAGCAGGGCGCGGAGCAGAGATTGCGGCGAAAAACCCTGTGCGGCGGTGCGGGTTTCAGCGCGTTCGGGCAGGGCGGCGGCGATCGTTTCCTCGACCCGCGCCACGGCCAATGTCACCGCATCGCGCGCCATCTCCAGATTTTCTTTATCCGTGTCGGTCAGTTCATCCACCTCGATCAAGGACAGCGCGGTGTCAGCGATCTGCAGTGGCGTGCGCATCTCATGCGTGACCGAGGCGAGGAACCGCGTGCGCCGCCAGGCCTCGCGCACCACGGTCTGCCGCGCGCGCCGCGCCTCGGCCCGGCGTTTCAGCGTCTCGGTCATATCGCGCAAAAAGAAGATGAACACCGGCGTGCCTTCTGGGGCAGTATCAACGATGACCGAGCCGGAAACCGGCAACCTTTGCCCCGTCACGCCGATGATGCGGCCCTGAAACCGCCCGCGCCGCGCCCATTCCACCAGCCTTTCGGGAAGCGAAGGCTGATCGGCCGCGCGCAAGTGCAGGAAGGCGTCGATCCGCCGCCCCAGCGCCTCGGTAACCAGCAACCCGCCCATCATCGCCGCCGCACCGTTCAGCAGAACGATCCTGCCCTCGCCGTCGGTGACGACGACGGCCTCCTGTGCGGCGTCGATGGCCTTGCGCAACAGCAGAGTAGAGGATTCAACCGCCGCGTCCTGCCGCAGCGCATGGACGTAGAGCCGGCGGTAGATTGCGGCGATGGCCACAAGCTGCACTGACAAGGTCACTGCCAACGCAATCAGCCAAGTGATGCGGGTCTCGCTCACGCTCTGACGGTCCGCAGTATCGCGTGTGGCCTGGATCAGAACGTCATTGGCCAGATCGAAGGCTAGCGCCTCGTTGTTTTTCAGGGCATCGAGCGCCAACATCCGGGTATGCCTGTCCTGAAACCGGCCGCTGTCGAGTGCCGCGGCAGTCTCGTTGGCGAAGGTTTGCAGTGCCATCAACCGGCTCATAACACGCTGCGGGTCAGACATGGCGTCGACCCTTCGGTGAACCTGAGCAGACACCACACCCATGCGGCTGTAGAACAGGTCAAAGGCCCGCCGCAGCGCCGCCAATTCCGGGTCGGCGTTCGGCTCAAGCGAGGCGCGAAACTCGATTTCCAGACGCAGCATATCTCGGTTCAGGCTGGCAGCGATCCAGCCAGTGTTGTCTTCTTGCACCTGGCGCTGCGCTGTCAGGCTGCGCGAGACAAGGACGATCTGCATGCTGAGCAACAGCACCGCCACCAAAACCACACAACCCACCAGAAAGCCCGATCTGCGTATCCGGGCAAGCTGCCGATCAAAGGTTCTCGAATAGCCCGCTGGTTCACCGGGCATCATCATTCGCGGTGATCCGCGTCAATTGCCACAGGCTGCGGGCGTAGACGAGGTCCGAGCGGTAGGTGACATCGCTGTCGAAGGGATACACGATCCATAACGGGCCCAATTGCCGGGCGCCGAAGGTCTTGCCATCCCTGCGGGTAGCGACAATCGGCACGTCTTCTTCAAGGTCATCAGCCTTGAAGGTGATAGAGTACTCATTCAGCGCCGTCGCCTTGATCGAGGCCTCTGGGTCTACCCCGGCGGCATCGAGTATGCTGCGCAGGGACGGACCACTGAAGGCGATAACGCCTTCGGTCCAGATGGTCGACGTCTCGAAATGCTCTTGTGGCAGGGCGTCCAGCGCAGCAAGATCGAAGGCAACCTCTCGACTGCCAGTCGCTATGACAAGAAGTCTATCGGCGGATACATGTGAAGAAAGTAGAGGCTCGGAAAAGACCGGACCCCCGAGGACCATTCCACAGATCAACGCTGCAAGAACCTTGCTCATCAAACCTTCGCCCAAGCAACATTGAACGCCCACTACGATGAACACTATCGACCTACGCGTCGGTGTGCAAATGTCACCTGGGAGATATCCATGTATCTTTAGTTTCATTATTTTGCAGCACCGGTTTCATTGCTTCGGTCAAGAGTTATGTTTTATAAGACCGCCGATTGTCGTCGGGATACGGATGAAACCAAATGGATAAAGTTGTCGACGTTCTGCTGTGCGATGATCACGTTCTGGTCGGCGATGCGGTGGCACAGGCACTCGACGGCGAGGGGGACTTTCGTGTTACGACCTGCCGCAACCTGCCCGAGGCTTTGGAGGCATTGTCGCGACTGAAATACGGGATCGTGTTGCTGGACCTTCTGATGCCGGGCATGGTGGGACTGCCCAGCATCGAACGTGTGATTGCCGCGGCCGATGGGGCGCGCATAGTGCTGTTTTCTGGCAATGCAAGTGCCGATCTGACGCGCAAGGCGGTGGCCGCGGGTGCGGCTGGTTTCATCCCCAAAACCCTGCCAATCCGCTCTCTGCCCGCGGCACTGCGACTGGTAGATTCGGGACAGGTCTTCATGCCGGTGAATGCCTTCGATGCGCCGACCATTGCGGCGGAACAAGGCGATCGCTCGATCCGTCTCTCGACCCTGCATATCGATATCCTGCGGATGGTGCGCGAAGGCAAGACCAACAAGGAGATCGCCCGCTCGATCGCCAATTCCGAAACTGGCGTGAAGATGCATCTGCGCAGCATTTTCGACAAGCTTCAGGCGAAGAACCGCGCGCATGCCGTGACAATCGCTGCCGAACATGGGCTGATCTGACCAAGACGGAAACTGCCGCAGAACCAAGGGTCGCCCGAAAGGCGGCCCTTTTGCATGGAAGATCACCGCCGCGCGGCATGCATCACAGAACCACCAACCCCGGCAGGGCCTTGCGGTCGATCTTGCCATTGGCGCTGCGCGGCAGGTGGTCGATGCGCTGCCAGTGCCGAGGGCACTTGTAGGGCGACAGCAGCTGCGCCGCGCCTGCCGCAAGATCGGCCGGATCGGCCTCACCGGCGTAAAGGGCGGCGATGATCTCGGCCCCCGACGGGGTCGGCACCGCGCAGACCGCACATTCGGTCAACCCGGGCAGGGCGGCCAGCGCCCCCTCGACCTCGGCCGGGGCCACGCGAAAGCCGCCGGCGTTCATCAGGTCATCTGCGCGGCCCAGCGTGGTGATCGCGCCATCCTCGGCCATCTGCGCCAGATCGCCGGTCAGAAACCAGCCCGCCTTCAGACGCGCGGCAAAGCGGTCCTGCTGTCCCGGATAGGTCAGGGCCAGCCCCGGATCTTCGGCCCCCACCGCCAGTTGTCCGGGCGTGCCGCGCGGCACCGGGGCCAGGTCGTCATCCAGGATCGCCACCCTCCGGCCCGGTTGCGGATAACCGGCTGTCCCCATCGGCGCGGGCCGTTCCGGCGCACCGGAGAGATAGGTGGACACCTCGCTCATGCCCAGCGCCTCGTGCAGGTCGGTGCCTGTGGCTGCCTGCCAGGCGGCGCGCAACGCGGGGTCCAGCCGCTCGCCGGCGCTGAGGGCGTGGCGCAGCCGCGGCAGCGGCGGCAGGCCCGCGCGCAGCATCCGCCGATAGATCCCCGGCACGGCGGCAAGGATCGTGGCGTCAAAGCGCCGGGCCAGCAGGGCCAGTTGCTCGGGCGTCACCCCTTCGCCCGCAACCAGGGCCGAAGCGCCCAGGGTCCAGGGGTCCAGAAGACCGGTGCCCAGCGTATAGGTCCAGTTGAAGGCCCCGGCATGCAGCATCCGGTCGGCAGGGGTCAGCCCCTCCCAATGCCGGTGCATCATCCCCCGCGCCCAGATCGCGCGATGGGCGTGCAGGACCGGGGTGGGCCGACCTGATGAGCCCGAGGTAAAGACCACATAGCCCGGACGGTCCGGCGCGCCCATCTCATAGGCGCAGGGCGCAAGACCCTCCCACTCGGCCAGCCGGGCTGCGTCGATGACCGGCGGGCAGGGGTCCGGCAGGGCCAGCCCCGCCTCGGCCAGAACCGCCCGAGGTGCGACCGCCGCCGCCATGCGCGACACCTCCGCCGCCGTCGCTGCGGCAAAGGTCACGACCGGCACCAGACCGGCGGCAAGGGCGCCCAGATAGGCCACCGGAAAACGCGGCGTATTGCCCAGCCGCAGCAGGATGCGGTCGCCGGGCTGTAACCCCTCGGCCAGAAGACCGGTGCCACAGCCGCGCACGGCCGCGATCAGGCGGGCATAGCTCCAGCGTTCGGCCCCGGTCGGGCGAACCACCGCCAGCGCCAGCCGGTCCGGGGTGGCGGCACCCGCTGCCAGCACATGGGCGGCAAGGTTGAACGGCGCGGGGCAGGGTGGCCAGGGGGCATGCACGATCGACTTCATGGCGGCAGTTGACACCGGCAACGGCGCGGTTGCAAGCCGGGCGCCCCTCGCCTATCCAAGGACCATGAGCCGCACCGACCCAACCGCCATCATCCGCATCGCCCGCGAGGGCGGCGAATCCTCCGAAGCCTCGCCGTTGAACCTCGGCGAGCGGGTGCGCGAGTTGCGCAAGGCCCGTGGCTGGACGCTGGAACAGGCGGCGGTGCAGGCGGGGCTGGCGCGCTCGACCCTGTCCAAGATCGAGAACGGCCAGATGTCGCCCACCTATGAGGCGCTGAAAAAGCTGGCCGAAGGGCTGGGCATCGGCGTGCCGCAGCTGTTCACCCCACCGTCGCGCACGCAGGTGACGGGCCGGCTGGCGGTCACGCGCGCGGGCGAGGGGCAGGCGCAGGCGACCGTGACCTATGAACACGAATTGCTGGCGGGCACGCTGCGCGGCAAGCAGATGATGCCCTATCGCGCCACGATCCGCGCCCGCGCGATCGACGAGTTCGACGGCTGGGTCCGCCATGACGGCGAGGAGTTTCTGTTTGTCCTGACCGGCGTGATCCGGCTTTATTCCGAGTTCTATGAGCCGGTGGAACTTAAACGCGGCGACAGCGCCTATTACGACGCCACCATGGGCCATAACGTGATCTCGGTCAGCCAGGAGGACGCCACGGTCCTCTGGGTCACGTCGCTGGTCTGATCGCGGCGGCGGCCTGCGCCAGAAAATAGCGGTCATGGGCCTGCCAATAGGCCGCAAGATCATCGGCGCGGCGGACAGGCAGACCCAGGCAGGCCATCGCATGGATATCGGCGGCCAGCAGCGCCGCCATCCGCCAGCACTCGACCGCCGCAGCCTGATCGCGGGGGCTGGCCATCGTGTCTTCCAGCGCCGCGGCCGCCAGCGTCATGGCCACCACGATCTGCAAGGGTGCCGCCGCGGGCGCGGCATGGATCAGCCGCAAGGGCAGGGCGCGGGCCGAACCCTCGGGCGCGGTCAGGGCCTCAAGCGCCAGTTCCACCATCTCGTCCAGCAGCATACACCTTCACCCGGTTTACCGACACCACACCCGATCACAGCACATGCGGGGCGAATCATCATCCGCCCCCATGCGGCATACTACCCCTGAATGGGGGTAAAATTTGTCATGGCTGATCCGGTTCCTGCCACCAGACATCCGGCAGAAACCCCGTCCAGTCGCCGTAAAGCGGCAGCCGGTCGGGGTGGCGCAGCCGGGCGTCACGGGCCAAGCGCGAACGGTCGTTGAACCAGACCGGGATCACCCAGGCGCCAGCGGTCAGCACCCGGTCCAGCGCCCGGACGGCCAGGCGAAACTCGTCAGGTGTGCGGGCGTTCAGCATGGTCTCGACCATCGCATCGGCGGCAGGGCTGTTCATGCCCATCCAGTTGCGCGTGCCGGGCTCGGTCGCGCCGCGCGCGCCCCAATACAGCGTCTGTTCATTGCCGGGCGACAGCGACAGGGCGCGGATATAATGCGTCATGTCAAAGTCATAGTCATTGGTCCGCAGCTTGTATTGCGCCGCATCGACCATGGTGATCCGCGCCGTGATGCCAAGGCGTTTCAGCGACTCGACAAAGATCTTTGCGGCGGTGGCGATATCCTCATTGCCCTGTTGCAGCAGGATATCGAAGGCGAAGGGCTGGCCTGCGGCATTTTTCAGCACGCCCTCCTGCACAGTCCAGCCAGCCTCTTCCAGCAGGGCGCGGGCCTTGCGGATATTGGCGCGGTTGGCCTCGGTCCCGTCGCCCTGCGGCAGGGCATAACCCGTCAGTGTCCCGGGCGGCAGGTCGGCTTCAAAGGGCGCCAGCAGCGCCGCCTCATCGGCCGGGGCGGGAGCGGTGATATCGGCGCCCAGCTCGGAATTGCCGAAGTAAGAGCGGATGCGCGGCAGCACCCCGCCCGAGACGGTCTGATTGGCCAGCTCAAAGTTGAAGGCATGGATCAGCGCCTGCCGCACCCGCCAATCGGCAAAGGCCGCCCGGCGGCTGTTGAACACCAACCCCTCGATGCCCGAGGGACGGCGATGCGGGATTTCTTCCAGCACCACCTTGCCCGCGCTGACGGCCGGAAAGTCGTAGTTCACCGCCCATTTCGCCGGGTTCGGCTCGCGGTAGACGGTGATCTCGCCGGCCTTGAACGCCTCGAACACCACCGAGGCATCGGTGAAATACTCGACCCGCACCTCGTCGAAATTGTGCTGGCCGCGGTTGAAGGGCAGATCGCGCCCCCACCAGTCGGGATTGCGGCGTAAGATGATCTGCCGGCCTGGCACATGGCTGGCCACGACATAGGGACCCGATCCAACCGGGGCCATCTGGCTGGAGGCCGTGAAATCCACCCCCTGATATTGCGCCTTTTTCAGGATCGGCCGCATGCCCAGGATCAGCGGCAATTCCCGGTCGGCGGTGTTGAAATCGAACCGCACCGTGCGCGGGCCGGTGGCGGTCGCTTTCACCACCTTGGCCCAGGCGGTGCGATAGCGTTGCGCCCCTTGGGTGCCGAGCGTCTCCATCGACCACAGCACATCCTCGACCGTGACCGGGCTGCCATCGGCAAAGCGCGCGCCCTCGCGCAGGGTGAAGGCCACGAAGCTGCGCGAATCGTCGGTCTCGACCGATTCTGCCAAGAGGCCGTAAAGCGAGAAGGGTTCGTCATAGGATCGGCCCATCAACGTCTCGACCGTGAGGGGAATCAGCAACCCCGGCGCCTGGCCCTTGTCCACGAAGGGATGCAGCGAATCGAAGCCGCCGGCCTCGCCCATGATGATCCGGCCCCCCTTGGGGGCATCGGGGTTCACATGCGGCAGGGCCACAAAATCTGGTGGCAACGCCGGCTCGCCATACATGGCAATGGCGTGGCGCGGCTCGGCCATGGCCAATCCTGCAAGCGCGAAAGCCATTGCTGCGGCTGCAAGCGCGCTGGTCAGGCGGCGGAAACTCAGCGGTTTCATATGGGCAACAGTCCCGTTCTGCTCAGGTATTCATGCTGCCACGCTAAGGCGATGACCGTGGAGTTTCAAACTTTTAACTTGGCTCCGCCGGCGTGGAGGGGTATAAGGGTCTTACTGCTCGATAGGTTTCTTGCCTGTATGAAACCTGCCTCAATACTTAACGCCGGCCTCGCGCCGGCGTTTTTTTTATTCCCCACCCTGTCTCGACACGCCCCCAGACCCGCGCCCGCGGGCGGCTTTCCAACGGGAAGAAAAGCGTTATGCTGCGCCGCAACATCGGGTCAGGAGGGACGGAGATGGTGCAGGGCAAGGTTGCGGTAGTGACGGGGTCGAACTCGGGCATCGGTCTGGGCGTGGCGGAAGAGCTGGCACGCGCTGGCGCGCATGTGGCGATCAACAGCTTTACCGACCGCCCCGAGGATCACGCGCTGGCCGCCGAGATGGCCGCGCGCCATGGCGTGAAGGTGGTCTATGTGCAGGCCGACATGTCCGACGCTGCCGCCTGCCGGGCGCTGATCGACAAGGCCGCGGCCGCGCTGGGGCCGGTCGATATCCTGGTGAACAATGCCGGCATCCAGCATGTCGCCGCGATCGAGGATTTCCCGGTCGAGAAGTGGAACGCGATCCTGGCCATCAACCTCAGCTCGGCCTTCCACACCACCGCTGCGGCGTTGCCGGGGATGAAGGCGCGCGGCTGGGGACGGGTGGTCAATATCGCCTCGGCCCATGGCCTGACCGCAAGCCCGTTCAAATCCGCCTATGTGGCGGCCAAGCATGGCGTGGTCGGTCTGACCAAGACCGCCGCGCTCGAGGTTGCGGGCAAGGGCATCACCTGCAACGCCATCTGCCCCGGTTATGTGCTGACGCCGCTGGTCGAGGCGCAGATCCCCGACACGATGAAGCAATACAACATGGACCGCGACACCGTGGTGCGCGAAGTTCTGTTGCAGCGCCAGCCGTCCAGGCAGTTTGCCACGGTCGAGCAGGTGGGCGGCACCGTAGTCTTTCTGTGCAGCGAGGCTGCGGCGCAGATCACTGGCACCACCATCAGCGTGGATGGCGGCTGGACGGCGCTGTGATGCGCCTCAACCTGGCCCTGCAGGGCGGCGGCGCCCATGGCGCCTTTACCTGGGGCGTGCTGGACCGGCTGCTGGAAGAGCCGGGTTTCGAGGTGGCCGGGATCTCGGGCACTTCGGCCGGCGCGCTGAACGCTGCGGCGCTGAAGGCGGGGCTGCTTGCGGGCGGCAATGCGGGCGCGCGCGACAGCCTGGACCGCCTTTGGACCGAGATCGGCGCCCTGGGCGATCTGCGCGTGACCAGTTGGCTGCACGAGGCCTTTCCCTGGGCCACGGCGTTCGAGCGGGTGGCAAGCGACAGCCTGCCGGTCTCGCCCGCGGCCATCGCGGCGCAGGTCTATTCGCCCTATGCCTGGGGGCCGTTCTGGAAAAACCCGCTGGAGCCGATTGTCGAGCATCTGGATTTCAGCGAGCTGTGCCGCAACGAAGGGCCGGATCTGTTCATATCGGCCACCAATGTCCGCTCGGGCAAGGTGCGGGTCTTTGCGGGCGAGGAAATCACCCCCGAGGTGCTGATGGCCTCGGCCTGCCTGCCTTCGGTCTTTCAGGCGGTAGAGATGGACGATCCGGCCACCGGCCAGCGCGAGGCGTTCTGGGATGGCGGCTATACCGGCAATCCGGCGCTGTTTCCGCTGTATATGCCGCATCTGCCCGATGACATCCTGATCGTCGCCATCAACCCGCTGCGCCGCGAGGCGCTGCCGCTGACGCCGATCGAGATCAACGACCGCGTGAACGAAATCAGCTTCAACGCGGCGCTGCTCGGCGAATTGCGGGCGGTGGCCTTCGTCAAGCGGCTGATCGCCGAAGGGCGGATGCCGCGCGGGGCGATGAAGGACCTGAACATCCACCTGATCGCCGACGAGGTGTTGATGAACGAGCTGGGCGCCTCCAGCAAGTTGCGACCCCGGCCCGGCCTGTTGACCAGGCTGAAGGCCGCCGGGCGGGTGGCCGCCGAAGGCTGGCTGAAGGATCACGCCGGCGCGGTCGGGCGCGAAAGCTCGGTCGATCTGCGCGCGCTGTTCGGCTAGGGCTGCGGCGCTGGCGCGGTTTCAGGCGGGACCGGCGACCCGTCCTTGTCCGGCGGCCCACCCTTGTCCGACGGCCCACCCTTGTCCGACGGATAGACCAGCCCGGCCGAGATGATCAGCTTGGCCGCATCCTCGATCTTCATGTCCAGATAGGTGATCTGGCTTTCCGGCACATAGATCAGAAACCCCGAGGTCGGGTTGGGCGTGGTCGGGACGAAAACGGTGATGATCCGATCATCGCCCGGCAGTTTGCCGGCAATCTCGCCCTTGGCATGGGTGGCGACAAAGCCGATGGCCCAGATGCCCGGTCGCGGAAACTCGACCATGCAGCCCCGCTCGAAATTGTTGGACGAGGTCGAAAACACGGTTTCGGCGATCTGCTTCAAGCCGTTGTAGATCGAGCGCACGACCGGCATCCGGTCCACCACCCGTTCGGCCCAATGGATCAGGCTGCGCCCGATCAGCCCCTTGGCCACCCAGCCCACCGCCACCGTAAAGGCCAGAAACACGATGACCCCCAGCCCCCGCGGCGTCAGGCCGGTATCCGGGCCCAGAAAACGGTCGATCAGCGCCCCGGGCTGCCAAGGCTGGGGCAGGAAGGGCAACACCCAGCTGTCGATCCAGCCGATGGCCGACCAGATGAAATAGATGGTCAGCGAGATCGGCAGGATCACCACCAGCCCGGTCAGAAACGACGCCCGCAACCCGCCGATGAAGCTGCGGTGATGATGGGGCGGGCGGTGCGGGTGGTCGGCGGGCATGGCAAGTTCCTCATTCCCGCCAAGGCTAGGCCGGGGCGGGCCGGCAGGGCAAGGGGGCTTGGCCCCTTGCCCCAGAAGGCCGGGCGATCAGACCGTGTCCAGCCGCGCCAGTTCGGCGGCGATCTCGGCCCCAAGGCGGGCGTTGTTCAACACCAGTTCGGTATTGGCGACCAGCGAGCGGCCCTCGGTCAGCGCGAAAATCCGGTCCAGCAGGAAGGGCGTCACCTCCTTGGCGGCGATGCCCTGTGCCTCGGCCTCGGCCAGCGCGGTCTCGATGGCGGGGGTGATCTCTTCGCGCGGGATCTCATGCGCGACGGGGATCGGGTTGGCGACCAGCTGTCCGCCCGGCAGGCCGAGGATGCCGCGCATCCGGTGGGCGGCGGCGATCTGGGCGGCACTGTCCATGCGCAGCGGCGCCTTCAGGCCCGAATCGCGCGACCAGAACGCCGGAAAGGCATCCTGGCCGAAGGCAATGACCGGCACGCCGCGGGTCTCAAGATCCTCCAGCGTTTTCGGCAGATCGAGGATCGCCTTGGCGCCAGCCGCGATCACCGTCACAGGCGTTGCCGCCAGCTCGGGCAGGTCGGCCGAGATGTCAAAGCTCAGCTCCGCGCCGCGATGCACGCCGCCGATCCCGCCGGTGGCAAAGACCTTGATCCCGGCCAGATGGGCGCAGATCATCGTTGCGGCCACCGTGGTCGCACCCGTGCGGCCGAGGCTGAGGCAGGCGGCCAGATCGGCGCGGCTGACCTTCATCACATCCTTGGCCTGACCCAGCGCCTCAAGCGTGGCGTCATCCAGACCGACATGGATCTGTCCGTTCATGATGGCGATGGTTGCAGGCACGGCGCCCGCTGCCCGCACCGCCGCCTCGACCGCGCGGGCGGTCTCGACGTTTTGCGGCCAGGGCATGCCGTGGGTGATGATGGTGGATTCCAGCGCCACGACCGGGCGGCCCTCATACAGGGCGTTGGAAACCTCGGGCGTAAAGGTAAGGGGCAGGGTCATGATCCGATCTCTCCCGAGACATAGGTGGCGGCAGCGGCAAGGGCGGTGCGCAGGGCATCGGCCCGATCCGCACCGTGGCGTTCGGCCACGACATGCGCGGCCATGAAAGTATCGCCCGCGCCGGTGATCCGTGTCACCAGCACCTGGGGAGGGTGGTCCTCGATCACGCCCTGACCCGCGCGGCCTTCGGCGCAAGGCCTGCCGCCGTCGGTGACCAGCACATGCGCGGCACCGCGCGCCAGCAGCGCCTCGGCGGCCTCGGCCGCGGTTGTGGCGTCCGAGCGCGCGATCAGTCGCGCCTCTTCCAGATTGACATACAGGGTCGCCCGCGGGTGGGCCAGCAGCGGGCGCAACCGCTCGGCCTTGCCCGGCGAGGCGGGGGCGACCCTCAGATCGGCGGCGGCAAACAGCGGCGAGGCCGCGATTTCCGCCAGCAACTGTTCGGTCAGGTTGCCATCCAGCGCGATCATGCCCGGCCACGGCTGCGCCGGGCTGCCCAGCCGACCGTCGGCCAGCGGCCGCAGGATCTTGTCGCCCGCAGCCTCCAGCGAATGGGCGTCGGCAATCGCGGCGATCAGACCGTTCGCCCCCTCGATCGCCATGTAGACATCGGTCGGCAGGTCGTCCGAGCGATAGGCGTAGTCGGTCACGATCCCCAACCGCCGGCCCGCCGAAACCAGCGCGTCCCCCTCGTCATCCCGACCGATCGCGGTCAGCACCGCCGGGGTCAGCCCCAGCCGCGCGAACGTCATGGCGATGTTCATGGCCACGCCGCCGGGCAGCCGCACGATCCGCCCCGGCACATCCGCGCCGGCCTGCATCACGACAGGGGACCGCCCGATGATGTCCCACAGGACCGAGCCGATGCAGAGAATGTCCGGTGTCATGCGTGTTCCGAAGCGGTTTGTTGCCGCCACTTTTGCCCCGCGCCGCGTGCCAAGGCAAGGCCACGATTGACGAAGCCCCGCGCCGCCCATATGGCAGGCGCATGGCACGCGCACCGCTTTTGCAACTCAATGACGTCTCGCTGACTTTCGGCGGCAATCCTGTGTTTTCCGGCCTCGATCTGGTCGTGCAGTCGGGCGACCGGCTGGCGCTGGTCGGGCGCAACGGCTCGGGCAAATCCACGCTGATGAAGGTGATGGCCGGTCTGGTCGAGCCCGATCACGGCGCCCGCGTGGTGCCGCCGGGCGTCACCGTGGGCTATATGGAACAGGACCCTGACCTGTCGGGCTTTGCCACGCTGGGCGATTTTGCCGCAAGCGCGCTGCCCGAGGGCGAGGAGTATCGCGTGGCCGTGGTGGCCGAGGGGCTGAAATTTGCCCCCGAAACCCCGGTCGCCACCGCCTCGGGCGGCGAGCGGCGGCGCGCGGCGCTGGCCAAACTGTTGGCCGAGGCGCCCGAGCTGATGCTGCTGGACGAACCCACCAACCACCTGGATATTCAGGCGATTCAATGGCTTGAAGAGCAATTGGCCGGTGGCAACACCGCCTTTGTGCTGATCAGCCACGACCGGGCCTTCCTCAAACGCCTTTCGCGCGGCACGCTGTGGCTGGACCGCGGCGTGATCCGCCGCCGCGAGGCCGGCTTTGACGGTTTCGAGGATTGGCGCGAACAGGTCTGGGCCGAAGAGGACGAGGCCCGCCACAAGCTGGACCGCAAGATCAAGGCCGAGGCGAAATGGGCGGTCGAGGGGATCTCGGCCCGGCGCAAGCGCAATCAGGGCCGGGTGCGGGCGCTGGCCGCCCTGCGGGCCGAGCGGGCGTCGCAGATCCGCCGTCAGGGCACCGCCGCCCTGGCCTTTGACGCCGCCCCGCAATCGGGCCGGCTGGTGGTCGAGGCGCGCGGGATCTCCAAGGACTTTGCAGACAAGACGATTTGCAAATCGCTGGATCTGCGGATCATCCGCGGCGACCGCGTGGCTTTTGTCGGCCCCAATGGCGTGGGCAAGACCACGCTGCTGAAAATGCTGACCGGCGAGGTGGCCCCCGACAGCGGCACCGTGACGCTGGGCACCAATCTGGAACTGGCAGTCTTTGACCAGAGCCGCGCGGCGCTGGACCCTGAGGCCAGCCTTTGGGAAAACCTGACCGGCGATCCGCTGATGTCGGTTTCGGGGGCCGCCGATCAGGTGATGGTGCGCGGCCAGCCCCGGCATGTGGTGGGGTATCTCAAGGATTTCCTGTTCGACGAGGCGCAGGCCCGCGCCCCGGTCAAGGCGCTGTCGGGCGGTGAAAAGGCGCGCCTGCTGCTGGCCAAGCTGATGGCGCGCGAGTCGAACCTGCTGGTGCTGGACGAACCGACCAACGATCTGGACGTGGAAACGCTGGACCTGTTGCAGGACCTGCTGGGCGAGTTTGACGGCACCGTGCTGCTGGTCAGCCACGACCGCGATTTCATCGACCGGGTGGCGACGCAAACCGTCGCGATGGAGGGCGAAGGCCGGATCACCGTCTATCCCGGCGGCTGGTCGGATTATCAGGCGCAGAAGCCGCAGTCCGAGCCGGAAAAGATTGAAAAATCAAAGACCAGCAAGTCGGAGTTGAAAGTCGATGTAAAGAAGGCCGATGGCCTCAGCTTTACCGAGCGCAAGCGCTTCGACACGCTGCCGGCGTTGATCGACAAGCTGACCGCCGAGATCGGCAAGCTGAACGATCTGCTGGCCACACCCGGCCTGTATGAGACCGAGCCGGTAAAGTTCCGCAAGGCGACCGAGATGCTGGCCGAGCGTCAGGCGGCGCTGGAGGCCGCAGAAACCGAATGGCTGGAGCTTGCCGAGCGCGCATGACGGTTCACTTTTCCTTGCAGGCAGGCTAAGGCGGGCCAAGGAAAAGGGGACCGCCATGACCATCCGGCTGCACAACAACCGCACCCGCCAGAAAGAGATTTTCCAGCCGTTGGAGCCGGGCCGGGTGCGGATCTATGTCTGCGGCCCGACGGTCTATGACCGTGCCCATCTGGGCAATGCGCGGCCGGTGGTGGTCTTTGACCTGCTTTTTCGGTTGATGCGGCAGGTTTATGGCGAAAATTCCGTGACTTACGTCCGAAACTTCACGGATGTGGATGACAAGATCAACGCCCGCGCAGCCGCCACCGGCCGGCCGATCCGGGCGATCACCGATGAGACGATCGCCTGGTATCATCAGGATATGGACGCGCTGGGGGCGCTGCGACCCACGCAAGAGCCGCGCGCCACCGAGTATATCGGCGCGATGATCGCCATGATCGAGGGGCTGATTGCCAAAGGCCACGCCTATGCCGCCGAGGGGCATGTGCTGTTCGACGTGCGCAGCTATCCCGATTACGGGCGGCTGTCCGGGCGCTCGGTCGATGACATGATCGCCGGCGCGCGGGTCGAGGTGGCGCCCTACAAGCGCGATCCGATGGATTTCGTGCTGTGGAAACCCTCGACCGACGACCTGCCGGGCTGGGACAGCCCCTGGGGCCGCGGCCGGCCCGGCTGGCACATCGAATGTTCGGCCATGAGCTTTGAACTGCTGGGTGCCAGTTTTGACATCCACGGCGGCGGCATCGACCTGCAATTTCCGCATCACGAGAATGAGGTGGCGCAAAGCTGCTGCGCCCATCCCGAGGGCAAATTTGCAAATTTCTGGATGCATAACGAGTTGTTGCAGGTCGACGGCAAGAAGATGTCCAAATCCCTGGGCAATTTTTTCACCGTCCGCGATCTGCTGGACCGTGGCGTGCCGGGCGAGGTGATCCGCTTCGTGTTTTTGCAAACCCATTATGCAAAACCGATGGACTGGACTGCGGAAAAGGCAGCCCAGGCCGAGGCCACCTTGCGCAAATGGCGGGCGCTGACGGCTGGCGTCACGCCGGGCGCGGTTGCGCCCGAGGTGCTGGCGGCCCTTTCGGATGACCTGAACACCGCCGGCGCGCTGGCGCATTTGCACGCATTGGCCGGGCAGGGAGATGCGGCGGGCCTTCTGGCCTCGGCCCGGTTGCTGGGGCTGTTGGAGCCGCTGATGGGCGCGTGGGCCGAGGCGGGGGTCGATCTGGCGCCTTGGGCCGCGGCGCTGGCCGATCTGCGCGCCCAGGCGATGGCGACCAAGGATTTCTCGGGCGTCGATGCGTTGAAGGCGCGCCTGACCGCCGCCGGGGTCGAAGTGCGGATGTCCAAGGCCGGGGTCGAGCTGCTGCCCGGCACCGGGTTTGACGCCGCCAGGCTGCCGGCGCTGTGATGGCCCTGCGCACCTATCTCGACTGGAACGCTACCACGCCGCTGCGGGCAGAGGCGCGCGCGGCGATGATCGCGGCGATGGATGTGGTCGGTAACCCGTCTTCGGTCCATGCCGAGGGGCGGGCGGCCAAATCGCTGATGGAACGCGCGCGGGCCGAAATCGCGGCGGCGCTGGGGGCTGATGGTGCGGATATCGTCTTCACCTCCGGCGCCACCGAAGCGGCGGCGCTGGCCTGTGCGGGGCGCGATCTGGCCTGTGCCGAGGTCGAGCATGACGCGGTTCTGGCCTGGTGCGCGCCCAGCTTGCCGGTCGATTCGGCCGGGCAGGTGACGGTGGCCGATCCGGCCCGCAGCGCGCTGCAATATGCAAACTCGGAAACCGGCATATTGCAAACCCTGCCGGAGGGCTTGGCGGTCAGCGATCTGACCCAGGCCTTCGGCAAGGTGCCCCTGGCCTTCAACTGGCTTGGGACGGAAATGGCACTGGTTTCAGCCCATAAACTGGGCGGTCCGAAGGGAATCGGCGCGCTGGTGATCAAACAGGGCCGCGACATAGCGGCGCAACTGAAGGGCGGCGGTCAAGAGATGGGGCGCCGCGCAGGCACCGAAAACCTGATCGGCATCGTCGGATTTGCCGCCGCTGCAACCGCAGCGATGCACGATCTGGCAGAGGGTGTCTGGGAACGGGTAAATGGAATTAGAAATATTCTAGAGTCGGCATTGCTGGCAGATGGAAATTGGACTATTTCTGTCGGGAAAGGTGGGCCGCGCCTGCCGAATACCCTATGTCTTGTCACGCCAGGCTGGAAGGGCGAGACACAGGTGATGCAGATGGATCTGGCGGGCTTTGCCATCTCGGCGGGCTCGGCCTGTTCATCGGGCAAGGTGCGGGCCAGCCGGGTGCTGCGCGCGATGGGGATGGGTGAGGGCGATGCCGCCAGCGCCATCCGCGTCTCGATCGGGCCCGGGGTGACGGAAGAGGATGTATTGCGCTTTGCCGAGGCTTTCACCAAAGCCCGCGCCCGGCGCCGGAACTGAGGGGGCCGCTATGGCAGTCGAAGAGATGGAAGTCCGCGAGGGCGTCGACCGCGAGACGATCGAGACCGTGCAGGCCATGGCCGGCAAATACAAGCACGGCTGGGAAACCGAGATCGAGACCGAATACGCGCCGAAAGGGCTGAACGAGGATATCGTCCGCCTGATCAGCGAAAAGAACGGCGAGCCGGAATGGCTGCTGGACTGGCGTTTGGCCGCCTTTCGCCGCTGGCAGCAGATGGAAGAGCCGCGTTGGGCGATGCTCAGCTATCCCGAGATCGACTATCAGGACCAGTATTACTACGCCAAGCCGAAAAGCATGGCCGAAAAGCCCAAAAGCCTGGATGACGTGGACCCCAAGCTGCTGGCCACCTATGCCAAGCTGGGCATCCCGCTGAAGGAGCAGATGCTGCTGGCCGGCGTCGAGGGCTCGGACGAGCCGCGCAAGGTTGCGGTGGATGCGGTGTTCGACTCCGTTTCCCTGGGCACGACCTTCAAGGAAGAGCTGAAGAAGGCTGGCGTGATCTTCTGCTCGATCTCGGAAGCGGTGCGCGAACATCCCGAACTGGTGAAGAAATATCTGGGCAGCGTCGTGCCGCAGACGGACAACTTCTTTGCCACGCTGAACAGCGCCGTCTTCTCGGATGGCAGCTTTGTCTATGTGCCCGAGGGCGTGCGCTGCCCGATGGAGCTTTCGACCTATTTCCGCATCAACGCCGAAAATACCGGGCAGTTCGAGCGGACGCTGATCGTGGCCGACAAGGGCGCTTACGTCAGCTATCTGGAGGGCTGCACCGCGCCCAAGCGCGACACGCACCAGCTGCACGCGGCCGTGGTCGAGATCGTCATTCTCGACGAGGCCGAGGTGAAATATTCGACCGTCCAGAACTGGTATCCGGGCGACGAGGAAGGCCGGGGCGGCATCTACAACTTCGTGACCAAGCGCGCCGATTGCCGCGGCCGCAAGTCCAAGGTGATGTGGACGCAGGTTGAAACCGGCTCGGCAATCACCTGGAAATATCCGTCCTGCATCCTGCGCGGCGAGGAAAGCCAGGGCGAGTTTTACTCGATCGCCATCGCCAACAACGCCCAGCAGGCAGATACCGGCACCAAGATGATCCATCTGGGAAAGAACACCCGCTCGCGGATCGTGTCCAAGGGGATCAGCGCCGGCCGGGCGCAGAACACCTATCGCGGGTTGGTGACCATGCACCCCAAGGCCACTGGCAGCCGCAACTATACCCAATGCGACAGCCTGCTGATCGGCGACAAATGCGGGGCGCATACCGTGCCTTACATCGAGGTGAAGAACAATTCTTCGCGCGTCGAGCATGAGGCCACGACTTCGAAGGTCGACGACGATCAGTTGTTCTATTGCCGCTCGCGCGGGATGGATGAGGAAGAGGCGGTGGCGCTGGTCGTCAACGGCTTCTGCCGCGAGGTTTTGCAAGCCCTGCCGATGGAATTTGCAATGGAAGCGCAAAGTCTGGTGGCGATCAGTCTGGAGGGGAGTGTCGGCTGATGGCGCTGCGCCCGGACGCCCTGGCCTATCTGGCGGGTCTGTTCCCTGATCTGGGGCCGGTTGCGGTGCTGGACGTGGGCGCAAACCCGATCGAAGGCGATGCCCCCTACAAGGGGTTGATGGCGGCCGGGTTGGCGCATGTCACCGGATTTGAACCGCAGGAAGGCCCGCTGGCTGCGTTGAATGCCCGCAAATCCTTGGCCGAGACCTATCATCCCCATGCCCTGGGGGCGGGCGGGCCGGCGGATCTGCATCTTTATCACCATTCGGGCTTTACCTCGCTGTTCAAGATCGACCCTGCCGTGGCGGGGATGGTCGGCTTTGCAAAGTCGACCCGGCCCGCTGGCAAAGTGGCCGTCGAAACGCGGCGGCTGGACGATCTGGCCGAGATCGGCCGCGTGGATTTTCTCAAGATCGACGTGCAAGGCGCCGAACAGGCGATCATCGCCCATGGCCGCAGCAAACTGGCCGAAACGGTGCTGATCCAGACCGAGGTCCGCTTCATCCCGCTGTATGAGGGTGAGCCGGGCTTTGCCGGTCTGGATCTGGAGTTGCAGGCGCAGGGGTTCCGTTTCCATGACTTCGCTTTCCTGAAACGTGCCTCGCTGCGGTCCGCCAGTCACGGCACGCTGCGGCCCGGCTTGAACCGGCAGGTGGTCGATGGCGACGCGTTCTATCTGCGCGACCTGACCGGCATCGCTGACTGGTCGGTCGAACAGGTGCAGCGGCTGGCTGTGCTGGCCGAAGGGGTGGTGGACAGCCCCAACCTGTGCGCCTTCTGTCTGGATCAATTGGTGGCCCGCAAGGTGCTGACGGCCGATGCGGTGCAAGGCTATTTTGCAAAACTGCCTTTGCAAATGATGCGAGCGGCAAAATGACGACCACCATCGCCGCCATCCGCACCCATAAATGGGATGAGGCCACCGAGGCGCTGGCAAATCGCCTGCGCCCGGTCTTTGGCGACAATCTGGTCGTGGTGTTCCACAACCGGCCGGCGGATGTCACGCCCCCGATCCCGGTGGTGGAAATCAACGATGACAGCATCAAGGCCATGGCGCTGGATCCGGTCTCGGACTGGGGCTGGCGCTGCGGGGATTATTTCCTTTATGCCCTGCGCAAGGCGCGCCCCGAAGCCGATTTCTACTGGCTGATCGAACCGGACGTGTTCTTCACCGGTGATATCGAAGATTTCTTTGCGCGCACGGAAGGCCGGGCTGAAGACCTTCTCGGCACGCGGATCGAAAAGCAGGACAGCGGCCACCGCTTTGCCAAGGGAATGCCGGGGATCAAACATTGGCGGGCGATCTTTGCGCTGGTTCGGTTTTCGGGCCGGGCGCTGGACATCTTGCTGGCCCAACGGCAGGCCTATGCCAAGCTCGGGTTCAACCGTTTCTATGCCAATGACGAAACCTTCTGTTTTTCGACAGCCAAAGCCGATCCGCGGCTGACCATGGCCAGCCTGAGCGAGATCATGCCCGACTGGGTGCGCCACGCCCAGCTTGCCACTGACCCCGACATGCTTCTGGATCTGGTGATCGACCGCCAGGACCGCGGCATCTATCACCCCGTCCGCACCCGCGACAGTTTCATCGCGTCGCTGGCGGATCGGATTGCCAATACCGGCTTTCTCTCGGCCATGCGGCCCTCGCTTGCGCGGCTCACGCCGGAAAACGAGGCCGAAGTGCTGCGGCAGGCGGGCCGGAAAATTCTTGCGGATCTTCATGAAGTCCGCTTCGGAAAGGACTGAAAATGCTCAAGATTTCAAATCTCCAAGTCAAGCTGGAAGACGAGGACAAGCAGATCCTCAAGGGTGTTGACCTGACCATCGAGCCCGGCCGCGTTCATGCGATCATGGGCCCCAACGGCTCGGGCAAATCGACGCTCAGCTATGTGCTGTCGGGGCGCGACGGGTATGAGGTCACCGGCGGCAGCGCCACCCTGGACGGCGTGGACCTGCTGGCGATGGAGCCGGAAGAGCGCGCGGCAGCCGGCCTGTTCCTGGCTTTCCAGTATCCGGTCGAGATCCCCGGCGTCGGCAACATGACCTTCCTGCGCACCGCCCTGAACGCGCAGCGCAAGGCCCGCGGCCAAGAGGAAATGAGCGCCGGCGATTTCCTGAAACTGGTGCGCGAAAAGGCCAAGGCCTTGAAGATCGACGCCGACATGATGAAGCGACCCGTCAATGTGGGCTTCTCGGGCGGCGAGAAAAAGCGTAACGAAATCCTGCAGATGGCGATCCTCGAGCCCAAGATGTGCATCCTTGACGAGACTGACTCGGGTCTTGACGTCGACGCGATGAAACTGGTTTCCGACGGGGTCAAC
This sequence comes from uncultured Gemmobacter sp., assembly GCA_964439015.1. Lineage (GTDB taxonomy): Bacteria > Pseudomonadota > Alphaproteobacteria > Rhodobacterales > Rhodobacteraceae > Gemmobacter. Next base: position 20,317 of record CAYTMV010000018.1, on the reverse strand, counting down.
GCGCTGCGCGACGCCGGGCGTGGCTTTCTGGTCATCACCCACTATCAGCGTCTGCTGGACCATATCGCCCCGGACGTGGTGCATATCATGGCCGATGGCCGCATCGTGAAGACGGGCGGGCCGGAACTGGCGCTGGAAGTCGAAAAGAACGGCTATGCCGACATCCTGGCCGAGGTGATGTGATGTTGGCGACCAAGCAATTCTTGCCCCTCGACCGGCCGCGGGGCGGTTGGTCCGAGGCTGCGCGCGCCGATGCCGAGGCTCGTCTGGCTGCCATGGGTTTGCCCGGCAAGCGGGATGAATATTGGCGCTATACCGATCCGACCTCGCTGACGACAGCGGCGCCGCAAGCCGCCGCCCTGTTCGACGCCAGCGACGAGGCCCCGCATTTCGATGCGATCGACCGGGTAAAACTGGTCTTTGTCGATGGCGTCTTTGCGCCCGATCTGTCGGATGATCCGGCCGTGGCGGGGGTTGAGTTGCTCAGCGCCGGAACCGCCGGCTGGGCCGCCGATATCTATGGCGTGCTGGAGGCGCGCGGTCAGAACCCGGTGCCGCGTCCGTTGGCTGCGTTGAACACGGCAGCCGCAACCGAAGGCGTGCTGATCCATGTCACTGGTCGGACAGCAAAGCCTGTAAACCTGATTTACCTGCATAAATCAGAGACGTCGGATGCGATCCTGCACCATTGCATCAAGCTGGCGCCGGGCGCGGAGCTGACGCTTTTGGAAAACGGTCCGGCGGCGGCGCGGTTCAACAAGGTGCTGGAGGTTGATTTGGCGGAAGGCGCGCGCTTCCACCACATCCGCGCGCAGGGCCGCGACCATGAGCGGCGCGCGGTAACGCATGTCTTTGCACGGCTGGCAGCTGAGGCGTTGTTCAAAAGTTTCACCCTGACCGCCAATGGTGTGCTGACCCGCAACGAGGCCGTGATCGAGCTTGTCGGTGACGACGCGGTGGCCCATGTCGCCGGTGCTGCCGTGGGCGACGGTGACTTTCACCATGACGACACCGTCTTCGTCACCCACGCGGGCGAGCGGTGTGAAAGCCGTCAGGTGTTCAAGAAAGTGCTGAAGCGGGGCGCTGTGGGCGTGTTTCAGGGCAAGATCCTGGTCAAGCCCGGTGCGCAGAAGACCGATGGCTATCAGATCAGCCAGAGCCTGCTGCTGGATGATGACAGCCAGTTTCTGGCCAAGCCGGAACTCGAGATCTACGCCGATGACGTGAAATGCTCACACGGCTCGACCTCGGGGGCGATCGACGAGACGGCGCTGTATTACCTGCGCTCGCGCGGGGTGCCGTTGCGTCAGGCGCAGGGGTTGCTGGTGCTGGCATTCCTCGCCGAGGCAATTGCAGAAATCGAGGACGAGGCGATTGCCGAAGATATCCGCGTCCGGCTGGAATCCTGGCTGGCGCGGCACGATAATTGAAGAAACCTGTAAGGAACGCCGCGTAAATGTCTGTAACCAATGACATTGTCGCCAGTTGGCGCAACCCCGGCAAAGCCACGTTGCGCCACTTGTCCCGCGGCCAGAGCGAGGCCTTCGCCTTTGCGCTGCTGGTGGTGTTCCTGATCCTGGCCTTTGTGGCGCGTTGGCCGACGGCGGCGCGGGTCTCGGCGCTTCAGCCTGAGGTGCCGGTCTTTCCGCAACTGATGGCGGCAGGGCTGGCGACGCTGGCCACGATCCCGGTCTGGTATGGGCTGGCGGCCCTCAGCCGCCTCGCAGCCGGTGCGATGGGCGGCAGCGGCAGTTGGTATGGCGCGCGGATCGCGCTGTTCTGGTCGCTGGTGGCGGTATCCCCGCTGGTGCTGCTGACCGGGCTGGTGGCTGGCATGATCGGGCCGGGAGCGCAACTTTCCCTCGTGGGATCAATCACTTTCGTGGCTTTTCTGATCCACTGGCTGCTGGCCTTGAAAGCGGTGGAGGCAGCATGAGCGGCGGTTTCGATCAGGTCATGGCGCTGCTGGCGATGACGCTGCGCTACCCGCAGGCGGCGGCTCAGGTGGTCATGCGCTATCCCGCGCCGATGCAGGCGCGCTGGCTGGCACTGTTGCTGATCGCTGTGGTTTCGGCGCTACTGATTCACTTTACGTTCGCCCTGCAACCCTCGGAAGCGCAAGCCGTTTTCGGACCGCTGATGGCCAGCCCGATCCGGACAACCGTGCTGCAATGGCTGATGCTGGTGACGGCAACGGGACTGATGACCGTGATCGGTCGCTGGCGCGGCGGCAGCGGTGCCTTTCCCGAGGCGCTGTCGCTGGTTGTCTGGTTGCAGATGGTGCTCATGGTGGTGCAGGTCGCGCAACTGGTGCTGTTTGTGGTGTTTCCGCCGCTGGCAGACCTGTTGGGCATGGCCTCGCTGGTGCTGTTTCTGTGGCTATTGACGCAATTCACTTGTGCGCTGCACGGATTTCGCCAGCCGTGGTTGGTTTTCGTCGGTATCGTCGTCACGGCCTTCGGGCTGATGATGGCGCTGTCGGTGGTGCTGGCCCTTATCCTCGCACCGATGCCCGGAGGGATGTGATGTACGATATCGAAGCGGTTCGGGCGGATTTTCCGATCCTGTCGCGGCAGGTGAACGGGCGCCCGTTGGTCTATCTGGACAATGGCGCCTCGGCGCAAAAGCCGCGCGTCGTGATCGAAGCTGTGACGCAAGGCTACGCGGCTGAATATGCCAATGTTCACCGCGGCTTGCACTATCTTTCCAATCTGGCGACTGAAAAGTATGAGGCCGTGCGTGGCGTTGTGCGGCGCTTTCTCAACGCCCCTTCGGAGGATGAGATTGTCTTTACCAGCGGCTCGACCGAGGGGATCAATCTGATCTCCTACGCCTGGGCCGCGCCGCGACTGCAGGCCGGAGACGAGATCGTGCTGTCGGTGCTGGAACATCACGCCAATATCGTTCCCTGGCACTTCCTGCGCGAACGGCAGGGTGTGGTGCTGAAATGGGTGGAATGCGATGCGACCGGCGCGCTGGACCCGCAGGCGGTGATCGACGCGATTGGCCCCAGGACCCGGCTGGTGGCGATCACGCAGATGTCCAATGTCACCGGCAGCGTGGTCGACGTGGCGGCGATCTGCCGCGCAGCGCGGGACCGCGGCGTCGCGGTGCTGGTCGATGGCTCGCAGGGGGCGGTCCACATGCCGGTGGACGTGGCCGCGATGGGCTGCGACTTTTACGCCATCACCGGACATAAGTTATACGGACCAAGCGGTTCCGGTGCGATCTTCATTCGTCATGAGAGGATGGCCGAGATGCGGCCCTTCCTTGGCGGCGGCGACATGATCCGTGAGGTGACCCGCGACACCGTCACTTACAATGACCCGCCGATGAAGTTCGAGGCCGGAACGCCGGGCATCGTCCAGCAGATCGGTCTCGGTGTGGCGCTGGAATATCTGATGGCTCTGGGCATGGACAACATCGCCGCGCATGAGCGCAGCCTGCGCGATCATGCCTTGCAACGGTTGTCCGGGTTGAACTGGTTGAACCTGCAGGGCACCACGCCAAACAAGGGTGCAATCTTCAGTTTCACGCTGAAGGGTGCGGCCCATGCCCATGATATATCAACGGTTCTGGACAAGAAGGGCATCGCCGTGCGCGCGGGCACGCATTGTGCCATGCCGCTGATGGCGCATATGGGCGTCGGGGCGACCTGTCGCGCCTCCTTTGGCCTTTACAACACCAAGGCCGAGGTTGACGCACTTGTCGAGGCGCTGGAGTTCTGCAACGATCTCTTCGGCTGAGACAGGCCGTTTTCCTGCGATGCAGGGGGTTGCGGCCCCAACCGATCCCGGCTAAGACCGCCACAGGCACCCGTAGCTCAGCTGGATAGAGTGCTGCCCTCCGAAGGCAGAGGTCACAGGTTCGAATCCTGTCGGGTGCGCCAATCTTCATCTCATAGAGAAAACCCGGCAGCACGGTCGGTGCGCGCCGCCGGACAGGCCGGCATACTTGCGATCACGGGGCTGCGAAGGTTTCGATCTTGGCCTTCATCACTTGCATCGAGACCGGATCGACTTCGGCCTCCAGGCGGTTGCCGCCGCGGTCGGTGACATCCAGCTCATAGCAGCCGTCGTCCATCTCGATCTTTTCGATCTTCCATTCATAGTCGACGGCCATCTGCCGCACCGCATCAAGGCGATCGATTTGCGCGCTGCTGAGGGTGCAATCACCATCTGCCAAGGCCGCACCGGCCGACAGGACGACCACCGCGGCGACGAGTGGGGCGAGGATATTTTTCATCTGATTTTCTCCATGTGGCGGGTTGCTGATGAGGAAAATCTGCAGGTCGCGGCTGACTGTTGCCTGACAGGTCGGCAGAATGTGGTTCAGCTTCATGTCAGCTTGGACGGGCAGTCTCTGCTCGGGCGTGCGGTGACGGCGCCGGATGAGGGGAGCGGCAAGATGACTGACGTTACGGCGTCGATGCGGGGGATGCGCGCAGCGCGGCACTGGATCGGGTTTCGACCCGTTGGATCGGGGGCGGGGCCTGCGGCACGGATCGGGCCACTGCTGCTGACTCTTGTGGTGGTGCTATCCGCCGTGTTGGCCTTTGGCGATTATGCCGGCCATGGCGCAGGCGGCGGCATGGCTGTCGGCGCGGCCAGTTTTGTGGCGATGTCGTTGGCGCTGGTCCTTGCCGCCCGGCCGCGGCTGCTGGAGCCGCTGTTTGGCGGGCTGGACCGGATGTATCGCGCCCACCGCGCGCTTGGCATCGCCGCTTTGGTGCTGATGATCCTGCATCAAAGCTATGAGCCGGATTTCGACAATCTGGTGCGCGAGACCAACCTTGGCGAAACTGCCGAGGAGACTGGCGAATTGGCCTTCAACCTGCTGCTGGCCCTGATCGGCGTCAGCCTGTTGCGGCGTCTGCCGGTCATCGGCATCGAGATTCCCTATGAGATCTGGCGCTTCAGCCATCGGCTGATGGGGCTGCTGTTTGCGGGCATCGCCTTTCACCAATTTGCGATCGATATCCCGGCAGGGCGGACGCCCACGACGGCGCTGATGTTGAACGGTTTTGCCATCGCGGGGATAGCTGCCTGGATTTACACGGAATTTCTGGCGCCGATGCTGCGCCGACGCCCCTATGAAGTGGCCGCGATCCATCGGCGGGGCAAGCAGACCGAGCTGACCCTGACCCCGAAGGGGCGCGCTTTGCGCTGGCGGCCGGGGCAGTTTGTGTTCCTGCGGGCGGACAAGGCCGGAATGTCAGAGCCGCATCCTTTCACCATCGCCGCCGCGCCGCGCAAGGATGGCAGCCTGCGCCTGATGATCGCGGCGCGTGGCGGCTGGACCCGCCGCCTGCCGCAGGCGCTGGCGGTTGGCATGCCGGTGGCGCTGGAGGGGCCGTATGGCCGGTTTGACTATCGCAAGGGCGGCCGACAGCAACTGTGGCTGGCGGGCGGGATTGGCGTCACGCCGTTTCTGGCCTGGGCCGAAGGGCTGACCGCGGCCGAGACGCGGCGCATCCATCTGGTCTATAGCTTGCGCAATCCCGACGAGGCCATGGGGCTGGAGATCCTTCAGGCAGCGGCGGCCCGCAACCCGCGCTTTTCCTTCGAGGTGATCGCGACATCCCGGGATGGTCGGCTGACGCCCGCGCGGCTGGTCCAGACCGCACCCTTTGCGCCGCGCGAGGCGGACTTGTGGTTCTGCGGGCCTCAGGGGTTGAAGGACTCGATGGTCGAGGGGTTGGCCGCGCTTGGCCAAAAGCCCAGACGCCTGCGCTTTGAGCATTTCGAGTTCGCCTGAGGGAAAGCCGGGGCGGGCGGTGAGGGCCGCCCGCGCCTCACACCCGGATCGGGTCGGCCTTGGCCAGCCGGTCAAAGGCCATCAGGCTGGCAACCAGCGCCGGCATCTGCGCCAGCGGCACCATGTTCGGCCCGTCCGAGGGCGCGGTGTCGGGGGCCTGATGGGTTTCGATGAACACCCCGGCAATGCCTGCAGCCACCGCGCACCGCGCCATCAGCGGCGCAAATTCGCGCTGCCCGCCCGAGCTGCCGCCCATGCCGCCCGGCTGCTGCACCGAATGGGTGGCATCCATGATCACCGGATAACCGGTTCTGGCCATGGTCGGCAGGCTGCGCATGTCGGCGACCAGCGTGTTATAGCCAAAGCTCACGCCGCGTTCGGTCAGCAGGATGCGGTCATTGCCGGTGGAGGCGACCTTTTCGGCAACATTCGCCATGTCCCAGGGGGCCAGAAACTGGCCCTTCTTGATGTTGACCACCGCGCCGGTGCGGCCTGCGGCCAGAAGAAGATCGGTCTGACGGCAGAGAAAGGCGGGGATCTGGATCACATCCACCACCGCGGCCGCAGCCACCACCTGTGCCTCGTCATGCACATCGGTCAGCACCGGACAGCCAAACTCGGCCCGGATCGTGGCGAGGATCTCCAGCCCGGCCTCGATGCCCAGCCCGCGCTTGCCCGACAGCGAGGTGCGGTTGGCCTTGTCATAGCTGGCCTTGAACACGAATTGCGCGCCGGCGGCCGCGCAGGCCTCGGCCATCGCCCCCGCGATCATCCGCGCGTGGTCAAGGTTTTCCAGCTGGCACGGCCCCGCGATCACGCAAAGCGGGCGGTCATTGCCGACGGTCAGACCGCCGATTTTCACATCCTTCATCGCATCCCCTCAGGCCGAGACCTGTTCGCGCAGGATCGCGGCGGTCATCGACACCATCAGGTAGATACCTGCAAAGATCAGGAAGGCAACCAGCGTATTTTCGAAGGCGCGGGGATATGCCGGTGCATCCGGCACCACCGGGCTGACCGAGACCGACAGATAGCGCACCTGCCGGTTGGCCTCGATCCGCGCCGCGTCCAGCGCGGTCAGCGATTGGCCCAGCAGCAATTGCCGGGTCTGCACATCGGCCTGCGCCACCATCAGCTGCGACTGCACCTCGGCCAGCGACTGGCCGCTGCCGTCATCCTCGGTCAGTTTGGCGCGCAGCGCGGCGATCTCGGCCTCAAGTGCCGCCACGCGGCGCTTGATCGGCTGCATCCGCGCCTGATTGGGCGACGGGTTCGATTCCATCTGCACCAGCGACAGTTTTTCGGCGGTCAACTGCCCCTCAAGCTGGCCGATCTGCGAGGTGATCAGGCCCACTTCCACCTCGGAGGACAGAACCTTGGTGCGTTCCTGCAACTCGACCACACGGCGGTTGGCGGCGATCAGTTCGGCCTCGGCGTTGCGATAGCTTTCCATCGCGCCCTTCATCTGATCCTCGCGCACGCGTTGGGTCAGGTGGTCCACCTGCTCCTCGGCATAGCCGATCAGCGCGCGCGAGAAATCGGCGGCCAGCTGCGGATCGGGGGCGATCACCTCCATCTTGATCACGCCTTCGGTCGGATCATAGCCGATCTGGATGTTGCGCTTGAAGACCTTGTAGAGGTCTTCCAGCGTGGCATCCGCGGGCAGTTTCTGGATCGGGTCGATATCCGGGCCGGAATAGGCGGCGCGGAAACCGTGGTCCTTGTCCAGCCGCAACATCGCATCGCGCGAGGTCAGATAGCCCTGCACGGCAATGCTGTCCTGCGAGGTGGCCATGGGCGAGCCCTGCAACAGCCCGCCAAGCCCGCCCGCCGCGCCGGCCATCGGGCTGGCAGCGTGCTGGATCACGAACTCGGTCTTGGTCGAATAAAGCCGGGTCGCCACGGCGTAGTAGTAAAAGGCGGCCAGGATCGTCGGCAGCAGCACGAAAAACCCCATCCGCGCGCCCAGCAACGCCAATTTGCGGCGGCGGCGGCGGGCGATGTCTTGCTGGATGCGCAGGATATCGGCGGCGTGATTGTGTTCGGCCCGCATCTCGGTCGAGGGGACCTGAATGGGTTTCAGCACCTGTGGCAGCACATTCGGCACCTTGGCCGGCTGGGCCGGGGCAGGGGCCGAGGGGTTGGGATCGTCTTCCTCGGCCAGATCGATCACCGCGCTGCGCTGGAAGGGATCGACACCCGCGCGGCGCAACAGCCGCACCGCGTCGAAATCCGATGTGGCCGGCAGGTTCAGCCGCGCCGCCGCCCGCCGCGCCATCCGCAACTGCCGCCCCGTCAGCCCTTCGCGGCGGATCGCGTCCAGATCGGTCGCGACATCGCCTGCGTCGGCAGGCTGCGGATCGGCAGCGACCGGCGCGGCAGCGGTTACGCCCATCCCGGCAAAGCCGTCATCGGCGGGTGCAAACAGCATCTCGCCCGCGGCGGCGCGTTGCGGCGGCAGCGGTGCCACCGGATCGGGCTTGCGGGTACGATAGCGGGGAACGCTAAGCCTGATATTCATAAAGCCGCTTCGCTTCTTCCAGGGTTTCGAACATGTAAAGCTGACCGTTGCGCAGCACCGCTGCCGACCGGCAGAACTTTTCCAGCGTCTGCGGTTGATGCGACACGACGACCACCGTGGCCTTGGCCAACCGCTCGCGCAGGATGGCGCCGGCCTTGCGGTTGAACTCGACATCCGTGGTGGCGGGCATGCCCTCGTCGATGAGGTAGATGTCGAACTCCAGCGCCAGCATCAGCGAGAAGGTGAACCGCGCCCGCATGCCCTGGCTGTAGGTGCCCAGCGGCATGTCGAAATATTCACCGATCCCGGCCATCCAGCGGCAGAAGCTTTCGACGTAATCGGGGTCGAGACCATAGAGCCGGGCGATGTAGCGGGCATTCTCGGTCGCGCTGTGTTTGGACACGACGCCGCCCATGAACCCCAGCGGAAACGAGATGCGAGAGGTGCGGACCACCTTGCCTTCATCGGGTTTTTCAAGGCCCGCCATCATGTTGATGATCGTGGTCTTGCCCGTGCCGTTGGGCGCGAGGATGCCGAGAGAATTGCCCAGCTCAACCCGGAAGGAGGCACGGTCAAGGATCACCTTGCGCTGCTTTCCCGTCCAGAAGGACTTGCTGACATTCACGAACTCGATCATCCGCGCCCCTGCGGCCTGCCCCTCCGGTTCGGGGGGGTGGCCCCCCTCCGGTTTAATGGGTGCTGGTTAACACACTGTCACCGTGATGAGCCAATCACGATGGCAACCGCAAGCGGAATATCGGGCAAAAACGGCTAGATTATGTCTGTCGCGGAAACACTGCGGCAGAAACACTGCGGGACCGTCAACGCCGCAACAGGCCCGCCAGCACCGCCAGCACCGGCCCGGCGATCAGGCTGAGGCCGGCGCCCAGTCGCGCGGCCTCGGCCATCATCCCGCCGGGCAGGGCGCTGTCGAGGGCCAGAAGGGGCAGCGAGAAGCCCATGGCCGACAGGCCCGCCAGCCAGAGCATGTCGCCCGCCAGCAACCCGCGCGGAAACGGCCGACGCAACGCGATCACCGCCAACGCCGCGCCCGCCAGCAGGCCCAGCGGCTTGCCCAGCCACAGCGCGCCCAGCGTCACCAGCGTGGTCGTCGAAAACGCCTCGAGATCCAGACCGCCGCGCAGATAGCCAAAGGCCAGCAGCGTCGCCATCAACGGCCAGAACATGGCCCGAGCCAGCCGGTTCAGCGGGTCGGACAGGAAGGCCTCGGCCTCGGCAAAGACGCCAAAGGCGCGGTGCGAATGGGGGATGGCCGGCAGCACCGGCAGCAGGCCCAGCGCCCCCGGCAGCCCCGCCGCCACCACCCCCAGCCAGCTGACCAGACCCGCCAGAATATAGGGCCACAACCGGGCGGCGCGGCGATGCGCCCGCTCGGACTGCGCCAGCGCGTGGCGGCCATGGGTCAGCCATACCGTGCCCACCGCCAGCACCGGCAGCGTCAGCCACAACAGGCGCAGCGAGGCCGCAGGAAGCATCACCCCCAGCAGCGCCAGCCCGACCAGGTTGGAGCCAATGCTGATCAGCAGCAGCAGATGCAGCGCAGGGTGGCCCGCGCCAAACACCGCCCGCCCCGCGACCCAGGCCAGCAGCACCTCCGAGCCCAGCGGCACCAGCCAGCCGGTCCGGGTCTGCGCCATGCCCGGCGGCTCGATGAGAAGGGTCAGGCCCATCCAGATCAGGCCGGCGCCTGCCATGCCGCCCAGCGTGGCCAGCAAGGGCAGGGTGGCGCGCATTCCGCGCAGGGGGCCGCGCTCCAGCCGGTGGGCCTCCCACAATTCCTTGGCGAGGTAAAAGGCAAACAGCGCCATCAGCACCTCGCCCACCAGCCACAGCGGCGTCAGCGGCGCGCGGGTGGAGGACAGCAGGTCAGGCAGCGATACCCCGCCCAGACGGGTTTCGATCAGGTCGTAATAGCTGGCAGGATCAAGATTGGCATGCAGCGTGCCCAGAAAGGCGCCGAACAGCAGTGCTGCGGCCAGATGATTGAGATGCGCCGACACGCGATACATGCGATTCCCCCCGGCCCGCCATTGGTCCCCGTGGCAGCGGGGACATGGTGCCTGCCTTGCCAAAGGGGGCCGCCGGGCGCAACGCAGCACGACGCGACAGGGCGATCCTGTGCGCCGGCTGTTGCAGGAAGGCCAGACCCGCGCTAGCTGACATCCAGCGAAGGAGACCGCCATGGCCGCAGAAACCGACCTCGATACCGCCCATGCCGCGATGCTGGCCGCGACCCAAAGCGGCGACGATGCCGGGGGCGAGGCGGCGGCGCGCCGCTTTCATGCCCGTCTGGCCGAGGCCGAGCTGATCCTGCTGCTGGAGGAAGAGCCTGCGGGCGACAACCTCAAGCCGCGGGTCTTCTCGCTGGAGGAGGGGCCCGTGGTGCTGGCCTTCGACACCGAGGAACGGCTGGCCGAGTTTGCCGGCGCGATCGTGCCCTATGCCGCGCTGCCGGGGCGGGTGCTGGTGGCGATGCTGGCCGGGCAGGGGCTGGGGCTGGGGCTGAACCTCGGGGTGGCGCCGTCGTCGCATCTGCTGGGGCATGAGGCGATGGTCTGGCTGGCCGAGGGGCTGGCGGCCGAGGTCGCCGCGGCGCAGGGCCGACCGCAGGGATTTCTGCCGCCCGACCGCCTGCCTTCGGCGCTGATCTCCGAGCTGGAGCGCCGGTTGCGCGGCCGGGCCGCGGCGGCGGCGCTGGCGGCAGCCGATTGGGATGATGGATCGACCGGGCTTCTGCTGGTGCTGGTCGGCGTGCCCGAGGCCGCAGAGGCGCCCCTGGCCCAATCCTGCGCCGAGGCTGCGGCGCTGCTGGGCGAGGGCGCGGCGCTGGACGTGGCGTTCCGCGCCGCGGACGATCCGTTTCTGGCGCGCATCGCCGCCCATGTCCGCCCGCTGGACCTGACCCCTCTGCCCGAACCCGAGGCGCAGGCGCCCAAGGGCCCGGGCCTCGACCCCGACCGCCCGCCGATCCTGAGGTGGTAAGGCCTGGCCTTGAGGCAGGTGCCTCCGGCGGGGGTATTTGGGTCATGATGAGGGCGCAAAGATTGGGGTATTATTATACCTATTTTGCAAGTGACTGAAATCGCAATGGAAAAACTTGGTTTGGGCGCTTGAAATGATGCGGGGGATCGGCGATAAGCCCGCATCCAAGATTTCGGGGGCATGCCCTCCGTCGCATCGCATGGGAAGAACATGAAAACCTTTACCGCTACTCCGGCGGACATCGAGAAGAAATGGATCCTGATCGACGCCGAGGGCGTCGTTCTGGGCCGTCTCGCCACGATCGTCGCCAATATCCTGCGCGGCAAGAACAAGCCGACCTTCACCCCCCACATGGACATGGGTGACAATGTCATCGTCATCAACGCCGACAAGGTGCAGATGACCGGCAACAAGCGCGACGACAAACGCTACTACTGGCACACCGGCCATCCGGGCGGGATCAAGTTCCGCACCGCGCGTCAGGTGCTGGAAGGCAAGCATCCCGAGCGCGTCGTGACCAAGGCCGTCGAGCGGATGATCACCCGCAACTCGCTGGGTGCCCAGCAGATGGCCAATCTGCGCGTCTATGCCGGCGCCGAGCATCCCCATGAGGCGCAGCAGCCCACCGTCCTGGACGTGAAGGCGCTGAATCCCAAGAATACCCGGAGCGCGTGATCATGGCTGACATCAAATCCCTCGACGATCTGAAAGCCGCCGTCTCGGGCGCCGCTGCCGGCACCTCGGCCGCCGCTCCGGCTGCTGCTCCGCGCGAACCCAAGCGTGATGCGCTGGGCCGCTCTTACGCCACCGGCAAGCGCAAGAACGCGATCGCCCGTGTGTGGGTGAAGCCCGGCTCGGGCAAGGTTGTGGTGAACGGCAAGGAAATGGCCGCTTACTTCGCCCGTCCGGTGCTGCAGATGATCCTGAAGCAGCCGTTCGAGATCGCCAATGTCGTCGGCCAGTTCGACGTCTACGCGACCGTGGTCGGTGGCGGCCTGTCGGGTCAGGCCGGTGCGGTCAAGCACGGCATCTCGAAGGCGCTGCAACTCTATGAACCCTCGCTGCGTCCGGCGCTGAAAGCCGCTGGCTTCCTGACCCGCGACAGCCGCGTGGTTGAACGGAAGAAATACGGCAAGCCGAAAGCCCGCCGCAGCTTCCAGTTCTCGAAGCGCTGATCCTTCAGGGTTTCAACCTTGGAAAAGCCCGGAAAGCGCAGCTTCGGCTGCGCTTTTTGCTTTCAGGGCCAGTCATGACTTGGTCGTTCAATTTTGGACGGCAGGAGTTTCTCCGGTTGCGTTGACAAGGTGGGCCACCGGCACTAGCGTCGCCGCGGATAAGGTTGACGCCATCGAAGGGCCGCTCGGGTGAGTGCAGGTTGATTGCGCTTCCACGAAACAAACGGCTTTTTAACAGGTACTCTTGATGCGCGACGCACCAACCCTGGAAAATGCGCCCCAGACTATGTTCTTTGTGCTGGGCGCGCAAAAGGCTGGAACAAGCTGGCTGCACAAATACCTCGCCCATCATCCGCAGGTTTCGACGGGACCTATAAAGGAATACAGCTACTTCGGCTATTTCCACCGGTCGTTGTCCCGGGGGCCGACCACCTTGCCGCCTTTTCAACGCCTGCGCCGGCTTCTGGCCGAGGCGGCGTTGCGGCGCAGGGCTGGGCTGAGCAAGGGTTATGTTTCCTCGGTTGTGCAGGCGTTGCGGCAAGTCCCGATCTACAAGAATTTGCTGCAATCCGGCCGCCGGGACTGCCGGGCGTTCGGTGATATTTCGCCCAAATATTCTCTGCTCGATCGGGCGGCCTTTTCGGAAATGGCGGCGCTGCATCCAAAGACGAAATTCGTCTTCATCATGCGCGATCCCATCGACCGTATCTGGTCGCAGATCCGGATGGGACTTGTGCGGCACAAACAGGATGTCCCGGAGACGGCCGAAATCCTCAGGCGCTGCGCTTTGCCAGCCCATGCGGGCCGGACCGATTACGCCCGCCTGATGGCGGAATTGGAAGCAGCTGTTCCATCTGAGGATATCCTCTACCTGTTTTATGAAACGTTGTTTTCAGATGCGTCCATTTCCCGGCTGTGCGACCACTTAGGGATTGTCTTCTTGCCCGGCGATTACGGCAACCGCGTTTTTGCCGGCCGGTCCGAAGCCCTGAGCGACGAAGTGCGCGCCAAATTGCGCCTGCAGCTTGATCCGCAATATCGGGCGGTCATGGAGCGATTTGGCCCAGACCTTCCGCCATGGAATTTCTGATCGGCGGGAAATACCTTTTTTCAAGGCGAACTTTGCATTGATCTGTACTTTTGCGCCAGCCCCCGCGCCATAAAAAACGGCCGGGCGCGCAGCCCGGCCAGTTTGGGGAAAAATTGGATGCTGGACAGCATCGCGACCGAAGGGCGGTCATGGCCTACCCAGGATCGACACAATTTGACTAATTCGCTGATGTCAGCATACAATGACACCCCAACCGCAACCAGAGCTATATTGTCATGGATACAAACTGGCGACCGGATCTGGCGGCCTATCCCGGTCCGAAATATCTGGCGCTTTTGCGGGCCTTGCGGGATGCCATCCGCGATGGTGAGTTGCCGCAGGACGCTCAGCTTCCGACCGTTCGCAGCTTGGCCTGGTCGCTTGGCGTGACGCCTGGCACCGTCAGCCGCGCATATCAGATGGCCACGCAAGAGGGTCTTTTGGCCGCGACTGTCGGTCGCGGGACTTTTGTTGCAGCACAATCCCCGCGGCTGGGGCCGACACAATCGCTGTTTGTCGAGATTGACACCGAAGCCCGCGGGCTGATCGACCTGCGCTCGCCGCAACTGCCCGATGTGGGGCAGGCGGGGGTTTTGGCCATGGCCATGGCCAGGGCCGGCGCGCGCGCGAACGGCTGGCGCTCCTATCCCAGCCAGCGCGGCGAGGCGGGGCTGCGCGCGCTGGTCTGCGACTGGCTGGCCGACTGCCGCCTGGGCGCCTTTGGGCCTGACGATCTGGTGCTGACCCATGGCGGCCAGAACGCCTTGCTGCTGGTGATGTTGTGCTGCCTGCGGGGCGATCGGCCGGTGGTGCTGTCCGAGGATTTGGCCTATCCCGGCATCCGCCACGCCGCACGGCTTGCCCGGGCCGAGGTGGTGGGCGTCGAGATGGACCACGAGGGCATCCTGCCCGAGGCGCTGGAGGCGGCCTGCCGCCGACATGGCGCGCAGGTTCTGGTGCTGACGCCCGACGCGCAAAACCCGACCGCCGCCAGCATGGGGGCAACGCGTCGCGCCGAGGTGATCCGCATCGCCCGCGCCTATGACCTGCAGGTGATTGAAGATCATTGCTATGCCCCCAGCCAGTGCGACCAGCCGGCGCTGCGGATGATGGCGCCGGAACGCTGCTGGTATGTGGGCAGCCTGTCGAAATCAATCTCGGCGGCCCTTCGGTTCGGCTATATCGTCTGCCCGCGTGGCATGGGCGAGGCCGGGCGGTTGACCGCGCAACACGGCTCTTTCGCGCTTGGCGCGCCGGTCTCGGCCACGGTTGAGGAATTACTGCGCAGCGGCACCGCGACCGAGTTGCGCCACGCCGTGCAAGCCGGGATGGAGCAGCGCCTTCAGGTGCTGGTCAAGGGGCTGGCAGGCTCTGATCTGGCTTATGTGCCGGGCGTGCCGTTTGTCTGGCTGCATCTGCCGCAGGGCTGGCGCGGCTCGACCTTCACCCGCGCCGCCGAGGCGGCAGGGATCTTGCTGCGTCAGGCGGATGAATATGCGCTGATCCACGGCCGCGCCCCCCATGCCGTGCGGGTCGCCGCTTGCGGTGGGATCGAAACCGGGCGTCTGGCCGAGGCCGTGGCGGTTCTGGCGCGGCTGCTGGCGCAACCGCCCTCGGATATGGCAGTCTAGGCCGCGTCTAGGGATCGCGGTTTTCGCCGTACCACCCACGAGGGGTTGGGGCGGGGCGACCCATCACGGGATCGTTTAGACCTTTCAGAAAACAGTCACTTGACCCGATGCCCCGGTTGCGAAAATAACGCCTGAGAGGCAGTTCGCAATGATCCCGAAACGGGACACGAGGCAGGCATGGCACCGATGGCGTTTCCCGCCACCCATGGGGGTGGCGATCTTTTGGCTTTGCGGCGTGGCCGCGCGGGCGGCACCGAGATCGTCTATGACGACGGCGTAACCCGCCGCTATGTCTGGCGCGTCACGGCCGCGACCGTGTCAGAGGCCCGGATCGTCGAGGCGCTGAAGCGGGCGGCGGGCGCGCTGCGTATCCTTCCCGCCCTTGAAGCCGAGCTGAAGCGCCGTTGCATCGCGGTGGAGCGGGTGGCCTGACTGGCGAAACCTGACCGGCTGAATATGACCGGAAAAAATGATCAAATTTTTTCGGCCTTAAAACAGGCACTTGGCGTTGCTTTCGGTCGGATTTCCCGGTTTGTTCCCGCACATTCGGCATTTGCCCCCTTTTCAGCTTGGGAACGATCTGCCAATCATCAACCATGACGGCAGCGTTGTGGCGCGCCGATAACAAACGAGATGAAAGCCTTCGGGAACAGGGGGGGCATGATGGTCAATGGCAGCGGCGCCGCAGGGACGGGCCGACGGTTTCTGGACCCCGAGGCGCGCAGCGGTTACGCGCTGATCTCGCCCACGCTGATCTATGTCACGCTTTTGCTTGCCGTGCCGCTGGCTGCGGTGGTTGGCTATTCGTTGATGGTCGACAGCAAGATCGGCCCTTCGGCGGGCTTTACCTTCGCCAATTACATCGAGGTCTGGACCGGCCGCATCGACCGCGCGCTTATGTTGCGGTCGCTGACCGTCTCGGCCTCGGTGACGCTGGCAACCGTGCTGCTGGCCTATCCGGTGGCCTATTTCGTCAGCTTCCACGTCAAACCCGAACGCAAGTCGATGTGGCTGTTTCTGATCACCATTCCCTTCTGGACCAGCTATCTGATCCGGGTGTTTCTGTGGAAGGTGATCCTTGGCTATAACGGCGTGATCAACTCGGGCCTTCTGGGGCTGGGCATCATCTCCGAGCCGCTGCAGGCCATCAACTACAACGTCGGCGCGCTGATCATGACGCTGGCCCATGCCTATGCGCCCTTTGCCATCCTGCCGATCTTCGTCAGCCTCGAAAAGATCGACCGCAGCTTTCTGGAAGCGGGTCAGGACCTGGGCGAAAGCCGGCTGATGACGTTCATCCGGGTGACGCTGCCGCTGTCGATGCCGGGCGTGATTGCCGCGGTGCTGATCGTCTTCATCCCGACCATCGGCGACTATGTGACGCCCGAGCTGATCGGCGGCGGAAAACTGCCGATGATCGCCAACCGGATCGAGGCGACCATGCTCAAGCAGAACGACAAGGCCATGGGGGCGGCCATTGCCATGACGGCGATGCTGATCGTGGCGGCGGTCTCGGTGGTGTTCCTGCTGCTCAATCGGCGCTTCCTGAAGGGGACCGGCAAATGAGGAAGGGCGGCGCGCTGCGTTTCTACACGATCGGCTATCTGATCTTCCTTTACGCCCCGATCCTGGTCCTGCCGCTGTTTGCCTTCAACGACAGCATGGTGATCGCCTTTCCGTTGCAGGGCTTTACCACCGAGTGGTTTGCCCAGATGTGGGCCGACACCACGCTGCACAAGGCGGTCAAGAACTCGCTGACCATCGCGGTGTCTTCGGCGGTGCTGGCAACCTGTCTGGGCATCTTTGCCGCCCGCGCCTCGACCCGCTACAAGTTTCCGGGCAAGGCCGGGGTGCTGGGTTTGATCATGCTGCCCCTGGTGCTGCCCGAGATGATCATCTCGATGGCGCTGCTGGTGGTGCTGCTGGCGATGGGGGTGAAGCTGTCGATCTTCACCATCATCATCGGCCACGTGCTGATCTGCACGCCCTATGCGGTGGCGATCCTGAGTTCGGCCTTCCAGTCGCTGGACCGCTCGCTGGAAGAGGCGGCCTATGATCTGGGCGAGACCCCGGCCTCGACCTTCCGGTTGATCATCCTGCCGCTGGTCATGCCCGGCATCATCTCGTCACTGCTGATCAGCTTCACCATCAGCCTCGACGAGTTCATCATCGCCTATTTCCTGGGCGGCAACGAAACCGTGCTGTCGGTCTATATCTTCGGCCAGTTCCGGTTTCCGAAAAACGTGCCGTCGATCCTGGCACTTGGCACCGTGCTGGTGCTGCTGTCTGTCATCCTTCTCACCATTGCCGAATATTTCCGCCGGCGCGGCATCGCAAAGACCGGCGGCAAGGATACCGGAGGCTTCCTGTGAACGACCGTCCTACCATGATCGAGTTTCAGGACGTCCATAAGTATTATGGCGACTATCACGCCCTGCGCGGCATCAATGCCACGATCCGGGCGGGCGAGTTCTTCTCGCTGCTGGGGCCGTCGGGCTGCGGCAAGACCACGCTGTTGCGCACGATCGCCGGGTTCGAGGATATCTCCTCGGGCGCGGTGCTGATCGACGGCAAGAACATGCAAGGGGTGGCTGCCAACCAGCGGCCCACCAACATGGTGTTCCAGTCCTATGCGATCTTTCCGCATCTGACGGTGGCGCAGAATGTCGGCTTCGGCCTGCGCCGCGACCCGCGGTCTGACGCCGACAAGGCCCGCGCGGTCGAAGAGGCGCTGGAGATGGTGGGCCTCAAGGGCTATGGCAAGCGCGCCGCCCATGCGCTTTCGGGCGGGCAGCGGCAGCGCGTGGCGCTGGCCCGCGCGCTGATCCTCAAGCCCAAGGTGCTGCTGCTGGACGAGCCGCTGTCGGCACTGGACAAGAAGATGCGCGAGCAGATGCAGGTCGAGCTGATCAAGCTGCAGCGGCAGGTGGGCATCACCTTCATTCTGGTCACCCACGATCAGGAAGAGGCGCTGGTGATGTCGGACCGGATCGCGGTGATGTTCGAGGGGCAGATCGCGCAACTGGCCGACCCCGAGACTCTCTATCGTCGTCCGGCCAGCCGTCAGGTGGCGGATTTCATCGGCACGATGAACTTCCTGCCCGCCAAGGTGACAGCGGAGGACAGCGCCCATCTGGAGGTCGAGGCTGCGGGCTTTGGCGCCATGACGCTGCGCGCCGATCAGGTCATGGCGGGGTCGGGCGGGGCTGCGGGCAGCGTGGTGGGCTTTCGCCCCGAGACGCTGACCATCCTCTATGAAGGCCAGTCTGCGCTGGACCGCGAGGCGATGGGCACCATCGAGGAGGTCGTCTATTTCGGCGACATGACCTATTATGACGTGCGGCTGGATGGCACCGACCATCCGGTGCGGCTGTCGATGCGCAACGTCTTTGGCCGGCCGGTGCTGGATCTGGGCACGCGGGCGCGGGTGGGCTGGTCGCCGGGTGCGTTGGTGATGTTCCGCTGATGGATTGGCCAGACCCGCGGCCCGCGGGATGGTTGAGCCGCGCGGTTCTGACCGGTGGGCGCGATCTGCTGGTATTTCATGCCCGTGACAAGCTGGCCGCCACGCTGACCCGTGGCGGCTTTCGGCTTATGTCGGCCCTGGCCGATCACGCGCGGGGGCAGGGCTGGCAGGTCGAGGTCGTACCTTACACACCCGAGGGGCAGGATCTGGCCACGGCCTGCGGCGGTCATTTGCACATCTATATGGAAGACCGCCCGGTTTACGCGGCCAATGCCCTGCATTGCGTGCCGGCCTATCTGCGCGGCTGGTGGTATTGCGACGAGGTCGGCAGCCGCAACAATTCGGCCAACCGGCTGGTGGATTTTGACCCGCGTCTGGTCGTGGCCGAGTTTGCAAAGCGTTTTCACAGCCGTGTTGCAAACCGATTCATCGGCGCAAACCTGTCAAAGTTTCCGCAAGCGGCCGGCGACTTCTGTTTGCCGCCCGGCTATCTGGCGTTCTTTGCCCAGGACTTTCAGGCGCCACGCTTTCATCGCCATTACCTGACCGTGCCGCAACTGCTGCAGGCGGCGCTGGCCGCGCGCGGCGATCGCCCGCTGGTCATCAAGCCCCATCCGAACAACAGCCCGGACGAGCGCGCCTTGCTGCTTGCCCATCACGCGCCGGATCAGGGCGTGCATGTCACCGATGCCTCGATCCACGCCATCCTGCCCGGCGCAGCCTGCGTGCTGACCGTCACCTCTGCCGTGGGGTTCGAGGCGTTTCTGCACCGCAAACCGGTGGTGCTGGCTGGGCAGACCGACTTTGGCCAGAACGCCATCACCCTGACCGATCCCGCCCGGCTGACCGAGGCGATCAGCACCGCCATGGCCCGCGACTGGCCGCATGAGAAGTTTGTCACCTGGTTTCTGCGCCACCGCCTGCTGGAAGACCGCCCCTCCAGCCTGCCCGCCTTGCTGGCAAGGTTGCAAAGAAAGGGCATCGACTTTGCAAACGCCGCCGGGCCCGGTTTCTACTGAGCGTCCGCCGGCAGAAGCCCCAACCCGCGCAGATAGATGCCAATCCCCGTTTCCAGCAGATCCTCGGGAGAAAAGCCCCCCGCCGCGGCACCGGGGCGGGCGAACAGTTCCACCACACCATGGCTGAGGGCGCGCACATGGGCCGAAACCATCGAAGACGGCGGACGGCGTTCGGGCGCCAGATGGGCAAAGAGACCGGCCGCCGCCCGGTCCAGCGCCGCGCGGGCGCGGGCAGCAGCCTCGGCCAGTTGCGGATGGGCGGACGGCGACACCCCGGCCTCGAACATCGCCATGTAATGGCCGGGATACTTGCGGGCAAAGGACAGATAGGCCCGCCCGGTCGCCTCGAAGGCCGCCAGCGGTGAAGGGCGGCCGTCGTCATAGGCATATTCCATTAGCGCGGCAAAGACCTCGAACCCTTGCCGCGCCACCTCGGCCAGCAGGTCTTCGCGCCCGGCAAAATGACGGTAAACGGCAGCGGGCGTGACCTCGGCGGCCTTGGCGGCCTCGGACAGGGTAAAGCCCTGCGGTCCCTGCACCGCGATCAGCCGCAAGGCGGCCTCGACCAGCGCCTGCCGCAAATTGCCGTGGTGGTAGCCTTTTTTCACCCGCAGGCACCCGCCCGGATCGCCGGCCCGCCACAGATCGCGCTGTC
>CAYTMV010000017.1:0-43916 GCA_964439015.1 uncultured Gemmobacter sp. | reverse complement strand
CTGCCACTATAGGTGGAACGGCATTTGATGATATCTACCGGCCCGGTCCCATGCGCTTTACCGTTTTCAAACCCGCGACCTCGGCGCTGTCCGAGATGAGCCAGACCCTGCTGCATATGCAGGACCGTCGTGCCGACTGGTCGCTGATGCGCGGGCGCGTGCTGGCGGCGCTCAGTCACGCTGCGCGCCAGACCCTGATGCTGGCCGAAAGCACCAGCCCGGATTTCCCGGCCTTCTTCCGCGCCTTCGCGCGTGCCGGTCAGGTGTAGGATGCGCATGGGCCTCATCCGCGATGCGGCAGTGCTGGGGGCCGGCCTGACGCTGATCAATACGCTGGTATCGGTCTCAGCCGATGCCATTGCCAAGGATCTGATCGCGGAATTCGAGGCGCCGCAACTGATGGTGATCGCCGGGCTGGTGGCCATGGTGCTGGGCCTTGGGGCTGCTGCGGCGGGCCATGGGCGCATGGTGCTGGCAACGCCGCTGCCCGGTCTGGTCGCGTTACGCTCGGGCTTCGGGATGATCTCGACGCTGGCGTTCTTTTACGCATTCCGCCATCTGCCCTTTGCCGAGGTGTTCCTGTTCGTCGCGATCATGCCCTTGGTCGCGGCGATCCTGTCCGCGCCGGTGTTGGGCGAGCGGCTGTCACGCTCGGTCTGGCTGGCGCTGGCGGTGGGATGGGGCGGGATGCTGTTTCTGGTGCCGCAGGGGCCTGCGGGGCTGGGGTTGGGTCATGCCGCGGGGATGGTTGCGGCGCTGACCGGCACGGTCTCGCTGGTGCTGTCACGCAGGATTGGCCGGGCAGGCGGCACGCACACCGCCGCGCAGGTGTTTTACGCGCAGTTGGCCTGCCTGATCGGCGGCGCAGTGGTGCTGCCTTTCAGCTTTGCGCCGATGGATGCGGCTGCGGTGGGCATGGTGGTGCTTTACGCGCTGTGCCTGATTGCCACGCGCTGGCTGATGGTGGTGATCCTGCGGATTCTGCCCGCACATTCGGTGATGCAGATCAGTCAGGTTCAGTTTCTGTGGATGGTGGCGATCGGCCAAGGCATCTTCGGCGAGACCACGGCGGCCAATGTCTGGATCGGCGCGGCGCTGGTGATCGGGGCTGGCCTCTGGCTGGTCAAGGCGCAGCGTCAGCCTGCTGCACCCCAGACTGTCAAGCCAGAGCAGAACGCCAAGCCAGAACCCTGTGCCATGCCTGACGCTGCCCTGGCCGATTATTAGCTTCCGACGCTCAAAGGGAAAAGCTGATGCCGCAGCCACAGCCCGAGGTGGCGTTGGGGTTTTGCACCACGAAACGCGCGCCGATCAGCTCATCGGTGAAGTCGATCACCGCATCCTTGAGGAAGGGCAGGGAAACCTCGTCGATCAGCACTTTCTGCCCATCACGCTCCAGCACCAGATCTCCCTCTGCCGGATCGCTGAGCGTGATCTCATATTGAAAGCCCGAGCAACCGCCCCCTTCGACCGCGACGCGCAGAGGCCGGGACTCGCCTGTCATTGCGGCGATTTCGGCCAGACGGGCAAACGCGCGATCGGTCACGCGCGGGGCGTGGGGATCGGGCGCATCGGTTGGCAGGGCAAAGTTCATGGCATTTCCCGTATCTTTCGCGCGACATTGGCAATATAGGCCGAGGCAGAGGACAGAACAAGAATGACCGCCATGCTTGCCCCCTTTGCCTGCCTTCCCGACGCCTCGCGCGGGCGGCTGTTTCCCGAAGCGATGTCGACCTTCCGCTCGGCCTTCCAGCGCGACCGCGACCGGATCATCCACTCTTCGGCCTTTCGTCGGCTGAAGCACAAGACCCAGGTCTTTGTCGAGCATGAGGGCGATTATTACCGCACCCGCCTGACCCATTCGATCGAGGTGGCGCAGGTGGCGCGCACCATCTCGGGCGTGTTGGGGCTGAACACCGATCTGGCCGAGTGCATCGCGCTGGCCCATGATCTGGGCCACACGCCCTTTGGCCATACCGGCGAGGATGCGCTGGCGCGGCTGATGGCGCCCTATGGCGGCTTTGACCATAACGCGCAGGCCCTGCGGATCGTCACCCGGCTGGAGCGGCATTATGCCGATTTCGACGGGCTGAACCTGACCTGGGAAAGCCTGGAAGGGATCGCCAAGCATAACGGCCCGGTGATCGGCCCCAATGCCGATGCCGGACATGCCCATGATGCGGACGCGCTGCCCTATGCGCTGGCCGAGGTGAACGCGCTGTGGGATCTGGAGCTGCACACCCATGCCAGCGCCGAGGCGCAGGTGGCCGCCATCGCCGATGACGTGGCCTATAGCCACCACGACCTGCATGACGGGCTGCGCTCGGGTCTGTTCAGCGAGGACGACCTGATGGAACTGCCGGTGACCGGCCCGGCTTTCGAGGTGGTGGACCGGCTGTGGCCGGGGCTGGACCGGATGCGCCGCCGGCACGAGGCGCTGCGCCGGGTGTTCGGCACGATGGTCGAGGATGTGATCGCCGTCGCGCGCGGCCGGCTTGAGGCGGCGCAGCCAAAATCGGTTGATGAGATCCGGGCGATGGGCACCACCGTCATCCGCTTTTCCAAGCCCTTGTATCAGGATCTGAAGGCGGTGCGCGGTTTCCTGTTCCAGCGGATGTATCGCGCGCCCTCGGTGATGAAAGAGCGCGCGCGGGTCACGGCGATGCTGGACGAGCTGTTTCCGCTGTTCTTGCGCCAGCCCGAGCTGCTGCCGCAGGAATGGCAGGGCGATATCGCCCGCGCAGAGGGGGATGTCGAGCTGGCGCGGATCGTGGCCGATTATGTGGCGGGCATGACAGACCGCTTCGCGATCCAGGAACACACGCGGCTGTGTGGCTGACATCGGGGCAGGGGGGCGCTGCCCCCCGTCCCTTCGGGACGCCCCCCGGGATATTTTTTCCTGAATGATGGGGGCCGGATCACGCCCGGATCAGGCCCGGCGCCAGGCTGCGATCCAGACCATGGCGAGGCAGAGCGACAGGATCACGTTCCAGCCTGGCATCGATATCCCCATCAGCGACCAGGCGATTTCGTCGCAGCGCACCACCGCGCCGACATCGGCGGCCGGGTTCAGCAGGTCGGAGGCCGATACCCCCGCGAGCGAATTGCCGGTGCAGCTGTCAGGGCCGCGCCACCATTTCTGCTCGATCCCGTAGTGCCAGGCACCGATCCCGGCCGTGGTCAGACAGGCCGCCGCACCCGCCAGCGTCAGCCAGCGCCAGCCCAGGACCACCAGCCCCAGCCCGATGAGGACCGCCGCCAGATGCGGCCAGCGTTGCCAGATGCAGAGCGGGCAGGGTGCCAGCCCCACAACATACTGGAAGTATAGGGCAGCGAGCAGTGAGCCGAGCGAGCCCAGCGTTGCCAGAAGGATCAGTTTGCCGGATTGCGTCATCGGTCCTCCGTCACAGGGTTTTCAGCGCGGCATAGGCCAGCACCAGCACCAGTCCGGCCGCGCCTGCGACCCAGGCCAGCCGCCGTTCGATGAAGCCGGCAATCGCCGGGCCATAGCGGTTGAGCAGCCAGGCCAGCAGATAGAAGCGTCCGCCCCGTGCCACGATGGCCGACAGGATGAACAGTTTGAGATCGAAGGCAATCACCCCCGAAAGGATCGTGACCACCTTCATCGGCGGCAGGTGCGACAGGCCCGAAGTGACCAGCATGATCAGGATCGCGGCCTGTCCGGTATCGCCCTTCAGCGCCTCGAATGCCTCCATCTTGCCGTAGAATTCCAGCAGCGGGCGGGCGATCAGGTCAAAGGCGTAAAGGCCGATCGCCCAGCCGAAGATGCCGCCCAGCACCGAAGTCACGGTGGCGATCAGCGCATAGCGCATCGCCGCCTCGGGGCGGGCCAGGCACATCGGGACGAACAGGACATCGGCCGGAATGGGGAAGACCGAGCTTTCGACAAAACTGACAGCGCCCAGCGCCGTCGGCGCGCGGGGTGAGGCGGCCCAGCCCATTGTCCAGGTGTAAAGACTGCGCAGCATCCGCCTCTCCGGTTTGTCCTGTTGCGGAAAAACATGCGCGCGGCCCAAGGTCAAGCCGAGGCTGGCCGGAACCGCCGCCGTTGGCTAGAGTTTGCCTGCGAGGGGTGAAGGAGGGCCAGTCATGGAATGGAGAGGGCGCCGCGGCAGCCGCAACATCGAGGATCGCCGCCGGATGGGGGGCGGGCGCATGGGCGGGGCCGCGCCGATCGGGGGTGTTGGTCTGCTGGCCGTGCTGGCGATCGGCTGGTTTCTCGGCATCGACGTGACGCCGCTGCTGGATGGCACCATGTCGCAGACCCCCAGCGCCCCGCGCGAGTTGACCGCGGAGGAGCGCGAGCAGGGGCAATTTGTCTCGGTCGTGCTGGCCGATACCGAGGCGGTCTGGACCGATGTCTTCGCCGACCAGTTGGGGGGGCGCTATCAGCCCCCGGTGATGGTGCTTTATGCGGGGGTGACGGCCTCGCCCTGCGGATCGGCCTCGGGGGCGACCGGACCGTTCTATTGCCCACCGGATCGAAAAATTTACCTCGATACCGAGTTCTTCGCCACGCTGTCGCGCCAGTTGGGCGCGCATGGCGATTTTGCCGCGGCCTATGTCGTGGCGCATGAGGTGGCGCATCACATCCAGAACGAGCTGGGCATCCTGGGCGAGGCCAATGCCGCCCGAGCCCGCATGGGCGAGGCCGAGAGCAACGCAGTTTCGGTGCGGATCGAGTTGCAGGCCGACTGTCTGGCGGGCGTGTGGGCGCGACAGGTGCAGGATCAGTTTGGCGTGCTGGAGGCGGGCGATGTGGAAGAGGCGGTGAACGCCGCCCACCGGATCGGCGACGATATGCTGCAACGCAATGCCGGGCGCACTCCCATGCCCCACACCTATACCCACGGCACCGCCGCGCAGCGGGCGCGCTGGTTCATGCTTGGCCAGAAAAGCGGGGATATCAACAGCTGCGATACCTTTGCGGCCCAAAGGCTGTAACGGCGCGGCGGTAATGGCATTGACGCCACAGCGGCCAGCGGCTAAACGCGTTTCGCTGGCCCGAGTGGCGGAACGGTAGACGCAGAGGTTTCAAAAACCTTCGCCTTAACGGGCGTGCGAGTTCGAATCTCGCCTCGGGCACCAGCTTTCCCTTTTTTCCTGACAGGACGCGGTCGCTTGCGCGAAACCGCGAGATCTCTGGTGCGCCCCGGATCGCTTGCCATGGAAGCGCCCTGATTCGGATTTCGGTAAGGTAAACAGTTGCTTGTCTGCGCTGATCGGACGGGAATCCTTCGATATTGATGCAAATGCGAGAACGTTCCCCCCACGTGGTTTGGACGAAATCGTGGCAGGTGGTTACAAATTTATGGGCGGGCCTGTGGCCCTTATTGTTTCAGCATGGGCGACAATTGCCGCAAAATCCCCTGAGAATGGCGCGGATAAATCGGTTTTCGGCTGATTTCAGCAACGATCCGCGAAAAACGGGCCGCTGCAGTCCCAAAATCTGGATCGTTCAGGCCGGACCGCTTGGTTGGGCCCGTGCCTTCTTTTGGCCTTTTTTGCTTTGCGTAAGTCTTAACAAAAGGTATCCAAAGTATGTCTCACTGGGTGAGGCATCAGGCCGTGGGGGCGGTCGTCGGATAACGTCGCAAGACGAAGGAGTGTCAGGAAGCGCTGCCAAGCTTCTGAACGCGTATGTGTTCGGCCGTACCGTTAGGTGCGGAGTGTTTTGGTGTGTCCCCAAACGGCGGGCTGCTTTCGATCCTCGATCCTGACGACAGGCGAGCAGGTGGAACCGGATTTCCCGGCTCTGCCTTCTGTGTGTCCTGTCATGGGGCGCGCATGGACGTGATGGGGTCGGGCCGCGTTGCTGGCCGATCCCGAGTGAGGATGGGACGATGCCGGTAATTGCGCTTTACAATTTCGATGACACGGGCACCACCGCCCTCGATTCCGTGCCGGCCAATGGTCAGCAGGATGGGCTTTACATCAACGGAGCCGCAGCCGTCGGGGGGCAGGCGGTTCTGGATGGCCAGAACGACCTGATCAAGATCCGGCCCGACAGCATTTTCCAGCTGGATCGCGGCACGTTGGAGATCCAGTTCACCACCTCCGGCACCGCGCTGACTGACCCGCGCACCATCCTGTCGCGCGACAGCGCAGGGGTGACCGAGGGCGGCTTTCATATCGACGTGCTACCCGACGGGTCGGTGCTGGTGTCCCATGAAGGGGCCAGCGGCGTGACGACCTTCCAGACCCCGGCTGGTTTCTACCAGCCCGGCGAGGAACTGAAGGTGTCCTATTCCTGGGACCAGGCCTCGGGGGGGCATCTCGACATCGACAACCTGAGCGCGGGCCGCGCGTTTGATGCTGCGGTGCCGGCGGGGCTGACCATGGACATGTCCTCGGCCGGGATCAACCAGCCCTGGATCGTGGGCGCCGGCCAGTCGACCTCGTCGCCGGACGTGCTGAACAACATCGACCAGCATTTTGGCGGCAGCGTCGAGTATTTCTCGATCTCGGACACGACCGACAACATCCCTGATCCCACCCGTGACGGGATCGTGCGCGGCACCGATGGCGCCGAGGTGATCGATACCGCCTATATCGACCCCTACGACGCTGACCGGGTGGATGCGGGCGATGCACTGCTGCCCGGCGAAGTGGGGGATGACGATATCATCCTCGCGGGTGGCGGCAATGACACCGTGCGCGCCGGGCTGGGCGATGACGAGGTTCTGGGCGGCACGGGCGATGACATTCTCGACGGCGGCACCGGCAACGACCTGCTGGTGGGCGAGGCCGGCCGCGATTCGCTCTATGGCGGCGCCGGCGATGACACGCTGCTGGGGGGCGACGAAGATGACCTCCTGCTGGGCAATGGGGGCAATGACAGCCTGGACGGCGGCGCGGGCAATGATTTCGCCAGTGGCGACGAGGGCGACGATGTTCTGACTGGCGGCGAGGGCAATGACACGCTGTGTGGCAAGGAAGGCTCGGATACGCTGGATGGCGGAAACGGCGATGACTTGCTGTTGGGCGACGACGATGGCTCGCAGGGGCTGTCGAGCCCGGACCGCGCCTTCCCCGGCCTCTACCCGGCCGATGCCGATCCCGATGACAATCGTGACCTGATCCATGGCGGCAATGGCAACGACACCATCCGCGCCGGCGACGATGCGGATACGATCTTTGGCGGTGCCGGTCGTGACGTGATCGACGCGGGCGTCGATGCCGACCTGGTGGATGCCGGCACCGAAGATGACCTTGTCGAAGGGAATGAGGGGTCGGACACCCTGCTGGGCGGCGACGGCAACGACACCCTGCTGGGCGGTTATAACGCCGACGATCCGCGCCATCTGGTGGATGCGCAAGACCCGGATGCCGACAACGACCGCGACCTGCTGCAAGGCGGGGCGGGCAATGATGTGATCCGCGGCGGGGACGACGACGACACGCTGCAGGGCGGCGAGGGCGAAGACCTGCTGGACGGCGGGATCGACGAGGATCTGCTGGAAGGCGGCGCCGGTCAGGACACGCTGCTGGGCGGGCAGGGCGACGACACCCTGCGCGGTGACGCCGGCGATGACTCGCTTTACGGTGGGGCAGGCAATGACATCCTCGAAGGGGGCGATGGTCAGGATCGTGCCTTCGGCGGCGATGGCAATGACACGCTGACGGGCGGCGCCGGCGTCGACACGCTGGACGGCGGGGCGGACCGCGATGTGTTCATGGTCTCGGGGCCGGAAAGCAACGCGGGCGATGTGATCCTTGGCGGGTCGACCGGTGACGACTTTGACCGTCTCGACTTTGCCCAGTTGCGCGAGGCCGGGCTGAACTGGCGCGTCGTCGATCGGGTGACCGACAGCGATGGCAACGGCTCGGACGGGCGGGTCGAAATCCTCGATGCGGGCGGCAATGTCACCGGCACTTTCCGCTTTGAAAACATCGAGATCGTGCCTTGCTTCACCCCCGGCACGCTGATCGCCACCCCGCGTGGCGAGGTGCCGGTGGAAAGCCTGCGCGAGGGCGACCGGGTGATCACCCGCGACAACGGCATCCAGCAGATCCGCTGGGTGGGCCACAAGCCGATGGGCTGGCAGGATCTGGCGCTGAACCCGCATCTGCGGCCGGTGCTGATCCGTCAGGGCGCGCTGGGCAATGGCCTGCCCGAGCGCGACATGATGGTCTCGCCCAACCACCGCGTGCTGGTGGCCAATGACCGCACCCAGTTGTTCTTTGACGAACACGAGGTGCTGGTGGCGGCCAAGCATCTGGTGGCGGGCCGTGAGGTGATGACGGTGGAAAGCGTGGGCACCACCTATATCCACTTCATGTTCGACCGCCACGAGGTGGTGTTGTCCGATGGCGCCTGGACCGAAAGTTTCCAGCCCGGTGACCAGACGCTGAAAGGCATGGGCAATGCCCAGCGCAACGAGATCTTCGAGCTGTTCCCCGACCTGAAGACCGACAAGGGGATCGAGGATTACACCGCCGCCCGCCGCACGCTGAAAAGACACGAGGCGCGGCTGCTGGTGAAATAGGTTCATGCAGCGCGGTCTGTGGCCGCGCCTCGGCTTGGGCAGGTTGCGGATCGACGGAAAAGGGGCCCTCACGGGCCCCTTTTTCATGCGAAACGCGCGTTCCTGACCGCAAAGCGCGAGGGCTGCCTGCTGCATGTCTTGGTTAACATATTTTCACCATGATCTTGCCGTGTCCGCGCCAGCTTGCGCCAAAGGCACGCCTTAGTTGTTGGTTAATTCAGACCTCCGTGTATGTGCGCCCGCCAGAAGGCGGGTGAGGAGTGCAGAATGCCGACAACCTATCAGGCCATCTATCTGGGCAAGTCTAACCTTGTGCTTGACCCGACCGAGGGCAATTCGAACAATGAAGGCTACAGGGCCTTCCAGAACCAGACCTTCGGCTCGGTCGGATCGCCGCTCTATGGCAGCAAGGTCAGCATCACCGTCGGCAACTTCGCGGGCGGCAGTGCCGCCAACGCGCTCGAGACCAACAACTCGGACGAAAACGCGACGATGACCACGACGATCGGGGGGGTGAGCCAGACCCTGATCTATGACGGAAACTCCATCTACAATATCACCCTGACCTACGCGGACGGCACCACGGCCGCCGTGACCGGAGTGATTGCCCAGACCACCACGGGCGAATTGTTCCTCATGCCCGAGATTACCGGGTCAAACGATGGCGATACGGCGCGATACGAGGCCAAGCCGATCGTTTCGATCACCACCGGTCAGGCTGTGACTTATAACAACGTCAACCTGGGCGCCGACCGTATCGTCACTGCCTATGATGACGGTTTCATTGACGGCACGACGGGCAACGACCTGATCGACGCGAGCTATGTCGAACCCATCACCAGCGGCAGCGACCGGGTGGATAATGGCGACGCGGCACTGCCTGCCGGCGCCGCCCTGGTCACCTCGGCCAACAGCAATGATGACAAGATCCGGGCGGGCGACGGCAATGACACGGTGCTGTCTGGCCTCGGCGCGGATTGGGTTGATGCGGGCCTCGGCAATGACAGCGTTCTGGGCGGCGCGGGCAATGACACGCTGCTGGGCGGTCTGGGCAATGACACGCTTTTGGGCGAGGCGGGCGCGGACTCGTTGAGTGGCGGCGATGGCGATGACTCGCTGTCTGGCGGGGCTGACAATGACACGCTCTTGGGCGGGGCGGGGGCGGACCTGCTGGCTGGCGGCACCGGCAATGACCTGATCGACGGCGGGGCTGACAGCGACCAGATCCAGATCGGTGCCAGTGAGGGCGCCGACACCATTGCCGGCGGCGACACGGGCATCGACTCGGACTTCCTGTCCTTTTCCGGCGCGGGCGTGAATGTGGCGTTTACAGGCGCCGAGGCCGGGACCTACACGATCGGCAGCGGAACGGGCAGCTTTACCGGGATCGAAGGGATCTGGGGCAGCGCCTTTGCCGACACGATCGACGGTGGTGCCAACCAGGCCGCCATGACCGTCAAAGGCTATGACGGTGATGATCGCATCATCGGCGGCACGGCGGCGGATTTTCTCGAAGGTGGGGCGGGAGCCGATACGGTCAGCGGCGGTCTTGGCAATGACACGGTGACCGGCGGCGATGGCAATGACCTGCTGGACGGGGGCGAAGGCGCGGACTGGGTCTTTGGTGATGCCGGCAATGACACGCTGATCGGCGGTGCCGGCGACGATTACCTGACCGACTCCAATGGCGATGACCTGCACCTCGCCGGTGATGGCAACGATACGATCAACGACAATTATGGCAACGACACGATCGACGCTGGTGCCGGCAATGACAGGGTCAATGCCGGCGAGGGCAATGATCTCGTCGACGGCGGCAGCGGCGATGACAGCCTGTTGGGCGGCATTGGCAATGACACGATGGTCGGCGGTGCGGGGGCCGATACGCTGTCAGGTGGCGCAGGGATCGACAGGCTCGACTATACCGCCTCGGATGCCGGGATTCTGATTGATCTGGTCACAGGTTCTGCCAGTGGCGGCCATGCAACCGGCGACGTGATCAGCCCGGATTTCGAAGAGGCCCTCGGCTCGGACCATGCCGATCTGATCAGCGCCGCGAACGGCATGTCGGAGGCGACGGGGGGCGGATACCTCCTCGACGGTCGCGGTGGCGATGACACCCTCATCGGCGGCCTGGGCACGGACACGCTGCTGGGCGGCGACGGTGCCGACTCTCTCGCTGGCGGTGACGGCAATGACAGCCTTGTGGGCGGGGCCGGCGACGACACGCTGCGGGGCGGGGCTGGCGCTGACAGCCTCCAGGGCGGCGCCGGCATGGATTATATCGATTACTCCGGCTCGGATGCCGGGGTGACGATCAACCTCGAGACCAGCCAGGCCAGCGGCGGTCATGCCGATGGTGATGTGCTTCAGGGGGGGATCGACGGCATCATCGGCTCGGATTTTGCCGATGTTCTGACTGGCTATAACAGCCAGGGCACCGACCCCGGTGATCCCTGGACCAACATCTTCTACGGCAACGGCGGCAATGACCTGCTGTCGGGGATGGGCGGGGACGATCAACTCCATGGCGGGGCGGATCAGGACACCCTGCTGGGCGGCCTTGGCAACGACTCGCTTTATGGCGATGCGGGCCATGACTCGCTCGATGGTGGCGCCGGCGATGACAGTCTCGACGGCGGGCAGGGCAACGACATCCTTGCGGGCGGCAACGGCAGCGACACCCTGACCGGCGGGGATGGCGACGATACGCTGATCGCCGATGGCGGGGCGGATACGCTTGTCGGCGGTGCCGATGCCGACACGCTGGTTCTTGGCGCGGGTGCGACCGACGGCACCGTGATCGACGGCAGCAATGGCGGCTACGATCAGGATACGCTGGACCTGCGCGCCTGGGGCAAGGCCAATACCGAGATCATCTTTGACCCGGACAACCGGGAAAACGGCGAGGTGCGGCTGCTGGACGCGGCGGGCAATGTCACCGGCATTGTCACCTTCACCGATATCGAGAACATCATCCCCTGCTTCACGCCCGGCAGCCTGATCGTGACCGCCTGTGGCGAGCGTCCGGTCGAGCGGCTGGTGCCGGGCGACCGGGTGCTGACCCGCGATCACGGCTGGCAGGAGGTGCGTTGGGTGGGCCGGCGCGACCTGACTGCGGCCAACCTGACGGTGCGGCCGGACCTGCGCCCAGTGCTGATCCGTCAGGGCGCGCTGGGCTGCGGCCTGCCCGCGCGCGACATGCTGGTGTCTCCGCAGCACCGGATGCTGATCACTGGCCCCCGTGCCGAGATGCTGTTCGGCGAGCATGAGGTGCTGGTTGCGGCCGTGCATCTGCTGGAGCTGCCGGGCGTCGAGCTGACGCCGGCCGCGCCGGTCAGCTATATCCACCTGTTGTGCGACCGGCACGAGATCATCCGCGCCGATGGCGCCTGGACCGAGACGTTCCAGCCCGGTGACATGTCCCTGCGTGGCATGGATGCGCCGCAACGGCGCGAAGTTCTGGCGCTGTTTCCCGAACTGGCGCAGGGCATGCCCTATCCCGGCGCGCGGCTGACGCTGAAACGCCACGAGGCGCGGGTGCTGCTGTCCGCCTGAAACGCAGGCCAAAGCGGCGTCGCAGGTTATCGGTCGGCAGGGTCTGCCGGCCGGCACGGGCGTGTAACCGCAGCGGCCACGGCAGAAGGTCGCCGGACATCCTTGGCTTTCTCCCCATCCGACCCGATGCAAAAGGGCGCCCGATGGGCGCCCTTGCAGGAAAAAAGCCTTGCGCGTCTCACTTTTCGGGCAGCAAGCCCCTTGGGCTGAAGCGCAGCACCAACAGCAGGATCACCCCCATCGTCAGCAGCCGCATATGCGCCGCGCTGGCGATCAGATGGGCCTTGAAGCCGCCTTCCGGCAGGAAAGCGGTCAGCCCATGCATCAGTTGCGGCCCGGCATTCTCGACGATCAGCCACAGCCAGCCGACCAGCAGCCCGCCCAGCACCGAGCCCCAATTGTTGCCCGATCCGCCCACGACCACCATCACCCAGATCAGAAAGGTGTAACGCAGCGGGTTGAAGCTGGAGGGGGTCAGCTGTCCGTCCAGCGAGACCATCATCGCCCCGGCAAAACCGATCACGGCCGAGCCGATCACGAAGATCTGCAGATGCCGGCGCGTCACATCCTTGCCCATGGCGCGGGCCGCGTCCTCATTGTCGCGGATCGCGCGCATCATCCGGCCCCAGGGCGATTTGAGCGCCAGTTCCGAGGCCCAGATCAGCACCGCCAGCACCACGACAAACAGCACCACCCACAGCACCTTGACCCAGAGGATCGAGGCCGCCATCGGCTCCATCCCCCAGCCCTGGGCTGCGGCGACAAATTCGGCGTCGCGCTGCAGGTCGATCTCGCGCGGGACGGGCCAGGGACGGTTGATGCCAATGACGTTCTTCACGCCGCGGGCCAGCCAGTCCTCGTTTTTCAGCACGGTGACGATGATCTCGGCGATGCCCAGCGTGGCGATCGCCAGATAGTCCGATCGCAGCCCCAGCGCCACCTTGCCGATCGCCCAGGCGGCCAGCGCCGCCAGCGCCGCACCCGCAGGCCAGGCCAACAGCGTGGGCAGGCCCAGACCGCCGATATTGCCGGCGGCGGCAGGGTTCACCGCCTCGATCGCGGCAACGGCGGCGTCAAAGACGTAGCGGAACAGGAAGAACAGCACCAGCAGCGCCACGGCGATCGCCCAGCCGCGCTGCGGTCCCTTGGGCAGTGCGCGGGCCAGCCGGATCACCCCGAATAACCCGAGCGCGCCGATCAGCAGCGCCAGCACCAACCGCGGTCCGCCCGCAGCCCAGGCGTCCGGCTGCGGCGGCGTGGCGACCAGCACCACCGCCAGCCCGCCCACGGCGGTAAAGCCCATGACCCCGGTGTTGAACAGCCCGGCATAGCCCCACTGGATGTTCACGCCCACCGCCATGACCGCCGACAACAGGCCGAAGATCAGATATTGCAGCGCCACATCGGCCGTGTAGATCTGCGACGTGGCCACAAACAGCAGCGCCACGCCCGCAAACAGCAGGGGCGCCCGCCATTTCGATTGGGTCGGATGATGGATCTGCGCGCTCATACCACTTTCCCCTTGAACAGGCCGGTGGGCTTGAAGATCAGCACGATGATCAGGATCATGAAGCTGACCGCAAACTTGTAATCGGTGGACATCAGTTGCAGCAGGCCGTCACCGGCCAGCCCGTCGGGCACAAGATAGCCCACCACCTTTTTCCAGGCATAGGTGATGGTCACTTCGGAAAAGGCCACCACAAAGCCGCCGGCGATGGCGCCCACCGGATTGCCGATGCCGCCGACGATGGCCGCGGCAAAGATCGGCAGCAACAGCTGGAAATAGGTGAAGGGCCGGAAGCTCTTGTCGAGGCCGTAAAGCACTCCCGCCGTGACGGCCAGCGCCGCGGCGATGATCCAGGTCACCTGCACCACCCGGTCGGGATTGATGCCGGACAGCAGCGCCAGATCCTCGTTATCGGCAAAAGCGCGCATCGACTTGCCGGTGCGGGTCTTGTTCAGAAACCAGAACAGCGCCACGACCGCGAAAGCCGCCGTCACCACCGTCACCACCTGCGTGGTCTTGATCGACAGCCCCTCGGCGAGGCCGGTCGCGGCCTTGAACTCACCCGCGGCCACCACAAAGCGGGCGCCATCGGCAAAGTTCTGGTCGTCGACGCCGATGATCAGGCGCACCAGTCCGTTCATCACGAACATCACCCCCAGCGACACCATCACCATCATGGTCGAGGTGACCTTCTGGCGGCGGTAATAGCGATAGACCACGCGGTCGGTGGCCAAGGCCAGCGCCGCAGTGACCGCGATGCCAGCGGGCAGGGCCAGAAGGGCGGTGGGCAGCGGGCCCAGACTCACGCCGGCCGCCTGCAGCACCCAGGTCAGCAAAATCGTGACCATGGTGCCAAAGGCCATGGTGTCGCCATGGGCAAAGTTGGAAAAGCGCAGCACCGCGTAGATCAGCGTCACGCCCAGCGCGCCCAGCGCCAGCTGGCTGCCATAGGCCAGCCCCGGTACGAAAACGAAGTTCAGAAAAGCCACGAGGGCGTTCAGGATATCCATGCCTCAGCCCCCCAGGAACGAACGGCGCACTTCCGGGTCGGCCATCAGCGCCTTGCCGGTGTCGGTAAAGCGGTTCTGCCCCTGCACCAGCACATAACCACGGTCGGCGATCTCCAGCGCCTGTCGGGCGTTCTGCTCGACCATCAGGATCGAGATGCCGGTGCGGGCGATCTCGATGATCCGGTCAAACAGCTCGTCCATGACGATGGGCGAGACGCCGGCGGTCGGTTCGTCCAGCATCAGCACCGTGGGTCGCGTCATCAGCGCCCGGCCGACGGCGACCTGCTGGCGTTGACCGCCCGACAATTCGCCCGCCGCCTGATGGCGCTTTTGTTTCAGGATCGGAAACAGGTCATAGACCTGCGCCATCGTGTCCGAGAAATCGTCGCGCCGGATGAAGGCCCCCATCTCGAGGTTTTCCTCGACCGACATGGTGGGAAAGATGTTGTGGGTCTGCGGCACAAAGCCCATGCCCTTGTGGACGCGCTCTTGCGGGGTGAGGCGGGTGATGTCCTCGCCGCCCAGACGCACATGGCCCTGCCGCAGGTTCAACATCCCGAAGACCGCCTTCATCGCAGTGGACTTGCCGGCGCCATTGGGGCCGACGATCACCGCGATCTCGCCCTTTTCGACCGCAATCGTGCAGCCATGAAGGATATCGGCGGCACCATAGCCGCCGGTCATCGCCTCTCCGATCAGAAACGGTTCAGCCATGGGCGGCATCCTTCACCTTGTTCTTCAGGCCGGTGCCCAGATAGGCCTCGATCACGCGCTCGTCGTTTTTCACCTGATCCACCGTGCCTTCGGCCAGAACCTTGCCCTCGGCCATGCAGATCACCGGATCACAGATCCGGGCGATGAAATCCATGTCGTGTTCGATCACGCAGAAGGTATAGCCGCGCTCGCGGTTCAGGCGCAGGATCGCGTCGCCGATGGTGTTCAGAAGCGTGCGGTTCACGCCGGCGCCCACCTCGTCCAGAAAGACGATCTTGGCATCCACCATCATGGTGCGGCCCAGCTCGACCAGCTTTTTCTGCCCGCCCGAGATCTGGCTGGCCTTCTGGTCGGCGATATGGCTGATGGTCAGAAACTCCAGCACCTCATCGGCCTTGTCGCGCAGCGCCGCCTCTTCGCGGGCGATCTGGCCGCGCTTGAACCAGGCGTTCCACAGCGTCTCGCCGGTCTGGTTGCCGGGGACCATCATCAGGTTCTCGCGCACGGTCATCGAGCCGAATTCATGCGCGATCTGGAAGGTCCGCAGCATGCCTTGCGCGAACAATTCATGCGGGGGCAGGCCAGTGATGTCCCGGCCCTCCATCAACACGCGGCCCGAGGTGGGCGGCAGGCGGCCGGCGATCACGTTGAACAGGGTGGACTTCCCCGCGCCGTTCGGACCGATCAATCCCGTGATCGAACCCTTGCGGATCGTGAGCGAAGCCCCGTCAACGGCCCGGAACCCGCCAAAATGGCGGTGCAGGTTTTCGACGGTAATCATCCATTTCCCCTCGCCCGCACCTTAAAGCAGAGTTTCGCGCGGCGTTTTCGCCTGTCGCGGTCAAGGCCGGGATTCATTGCAGCAGCGGCCCGGGGGGTAGCCCCGGGCCGCGAAAACGTCAAGAGATGCGGGCCATCAGCGGTAGCCAACGGTCTCCATCTTGCCGTCCTTGAACTCGATCTGCTTGAACACACCGGCGCTTTCGCCGGGGCCGATCAGCTCGATGCCGCTGGCGCCCTGATAGTCGATATCGGTGCCAGCCGCGACCAGCTCCAGCGCCTTGCCCAGTTCACCCGGCAGGATCGGCTCGCCCGGGACATTGGCCAGATCCATGATCTTGTCCTTGTAGGCTTGCGGGTCCGTGGTGTTGGCGGCAGCCATCGCCAGCAGGATCAGCGCGGCGGCGTCATAGGACTCGGCCGAGTAGACGCTGGTGCCATCAAAGCCGGCAGCGGTCGCCAGTTCGACAAACTTGTCCTTGCCTGCGCCTTCCGAAGCCGGGATCTGGCCGAATGAGCCGGTCACTTCCGGGCCGAAATTGGCTTCCAGCGCGGCGTTCACCATGCCGTCGGGGAACACGAAGGTATCGAACGCGCCCGAATCGATCGAGCCGCGCAGGATGCCCGAGCCGCCCTGATCGACATAGCCCGCCAGAACCAGCGCCTGACCACCGGCAGCCGCCAGCGCGCCGACTTCGGCCGAATAGTCGGCCTTGCCGTCTTCATGCGCGGCCGAGATCGTCACCTTGCCGCCCGCGGCTTCGAAAGCCTGCTGGAAGCTGTCGGCCAGACCCTTGCCGTAGTCGTTGTTGGTATAGGTAACCGCAGCTTCCTTGATGCCCTTTTCCATCATGATTTCGGTCATGACGACGCCCTGACGGGCATCCGAGGGGGCAGCGCGGAAGAACAGGCCGTTGTCTTCGACGGTCGACAGCGCGGGCGAGGTGGCCGAGGGCGAGAACATCACCATCCCGTTCGGGATACCCACGTTCTGCAGCGTCGCGGTGGTCTCACCCGAGCATTGGCCGCCGACGATGCCCTTGACGCCATCGGACGAGATCAGGCGGTTGGCCGCGGCGGTCGCAGCGGCCGCGTCGGTGCAGCCGGTGTCACCGCGCACGGGGGTCACGGTCGACCCACCCAGCAGCTTGCCCGAATCCGACACTTCCTTGATCGCCAGCTCGGCACCCGCGGCCATGGCCGGCGCCATCGATTCCAGCGGGCCGGTGAAGGCCAGCAGCACGCCGATCTTGATATCTTCGGCCGAAGCAGCACCCGACATCAGCGCCACGCTTGCAGTGGCCAGCAGCAGTTTCTTCATGTTTACTCCCCGTAAGCAGGTTATTTGTGGACGCCACGTTAGAAGCAAGTTGATCAAAAGAAAAGCGTTCAAAACAAACTTGCTTGTCTGACGCTGCGGCTGAAAGGATCGGTTCAAATAGGGCGCTGCGGCGCAGCGATCTGCCGAACGTACTTGGCGCAGACACCTTCGGCATTATCTTCTCGCTGAAAGGGAGGCGTGGGATGACAGCAAGGATCATGACAGGTGCCGCACTGGCGCTGCTGGCCGCGACCATGGCGCAGGCCTAACCGGTCGAAACGTCGGTCGGGCCGTTGCAGATCACCCCCCTTGCGACCGGGCTGGAGGAGCCTTGGGCCGTAGACGTGCTGCCCGATGGCGCCATCCTTGTCGCCGAGCGTGCCGGGCGGCTGTGGCGGCTGGACGGGGCTGCGCGCCAGCAGATCGGCGGCCTTCCCGAGGTGCATGTCGAGGGGCAGGGCGGTCTGTTGGACGTGATGGTGCCGCGCGATTTTGCCACCAGCCGCCGTATCTGGCTGAGTTTCGCCACCCCTGTGCCGGGCGGGGCTGCCACGGCGGCGGGCTTTGGGCGGCTGTCGGATGACGGCACCCGGCTTGAGGGCTTCCGCACCGTCTGGGCGGGCGAGGGGCACCACGGCGGTCGTCATTTCGGGTCGCGTCTGGTCGAGGGGCGGGATGGGGGCATCTTCCTCACCACCGGCGACCGCGGCACCGGACCGGGCGGCATGGCAGCCCAGGATCCGCAAAGTGGCGCGGGCAAGGTGATCCGGCTGACGGCGGAGGGCGAACCGGAACCTGCCGCGGCCGGCTGGCCGGCCGGGGTCTGGTCGATCGGCCATCGCAACATTCAGGGGGCCGCGCTGGACCTCGACGGGCGTCTGCTGACGGTCGAACACGGCGCGCGCGGCGGCGATGAGCTGAACCGCCCCGAGGCCGGACGAAACTATGGCTGGCCGGTCATCACCTATGGCGTCAACTACAATTTCCGGCCGATCGGCGAAGGGCACGCCAAGCCCGGCATGGAGCAGCCGCTGCATTACTGGGACCCGTCCATCGCGCCTTCCGGGCTGATGGTCTATTCCGGCGCGCTGATCGCCGACTGGCGGGGCGACATCTTCACCGGCAGTCTCAACAGCGGTTTTCTGTCCCGGCTAGACCCTGACACGCAAGCCGAAACCGGTTTTGCCGAAGAACAGATCGTCGCCGACCAGACCGGCCGGGTGCGCGACGTGATCGAGGGGCCAGACGGCGCGATCTGGTTCCTGTCGGTCGATGATGGCGCGCTCTATCGGCTGGCGCCCTGACGGGTCAGCAATCGGGCCGCCGTCCCGCAGGCCCGATATCGCCCTGCGTGCCACGTTCGCGATAGGGGGTGGTGCCGTAATGGGCGCGATAGCATTTCGAGAAATGCGACGGGCTGGCAAATCCGCAGGCCAGCGCGACATTGATGACGCTGAGATCGGTCTGCATCAGCAGGTTGCGCGCCTTTTGCAACCGCAATTCCATGTAATAGCGTTTGGGGCTGCGGTTCAGATAGCGGCGGAACAGCCGTTCCAGCTGGCGGGTGGACATGCCCACCTCCTCGGCCAGATCGGCGGGCGACAGCGGATCCTCGATCGCGCCTTCCATCATCTGGATCACCTGCGCCAGCTTGGGGTGGCGCACACCGATTCGGGTCGGGATCGACAGCCGCTGGCTGTCCTGATCGGTGCGGATCGAATTGTAGATCAGCAGGTCCGCCACGTTGTTGGCCAGCGTCTCGCCATGGTCGGCGGCGATGATCTTCAGGATCAGGTCGATGGACGAGGTGCCGCCGGCAGTGCTGAGGCGGTTGCCGTCGATCACGAAAACCGACTTGGTCAGGCGCACATCCTCGAATTCCTCGACGAAACCATCCATGTTCTCCCAATGGATGGTGGCGCGCCGGCCGTCCAGCAGCCCGGCCTTGGCCAGCGCATAGGTGCCCGTGCACATCCCGCCGATGATATTGCCGCGCCGCGCCTCGCGCCGCAGCCAGTTCAGCACCGGGCGGGTGGTGGCGCGCTGCACGTCCAGCCCACCGCAGACCAGCACCACATCCTCGCGGTCGACATCCTCAAGTCCGATGTCGAGTTTGAACGTCGCCCCGTTCGAGCAGGTGACCGACTCTCCGGTCTCGCCCGCCAGCACCCACGTATATAGCTGTCTGCCCGCGACATAATTGGCCAGCCGCAGCGGCTCGATCGCGCAGGCAAAGGACAGCATGGTAAACCGTTCCAGCAGCAGGAACACGAAGCGGCGCGGCGCTGCCGCGGACTGCACGGCGCTGGCCCGCCCGGCCCGGGGCGCAGGGGCGACTTTGGCGGGGGTGGACCCGGGGGGCGCGTCGGACATCGGCTGACCTGTCAGAATGCAGAAAGGGAATAGGGGAATGACATCTTGACT
This sequence comes from uncultured Gemmobacter sp., assembly GCA_964439015.1. GTDB lineage: Bacteria > Pseudomonadota > Alphaproteobacteria > Rhodobacterales > Rhodobacteraceae > Gemmobacter. The sequence continues at coordinate 24,092 of CAYTMV010000017.1, read as the reverse complement.
GCGACACGGACACGTCGCTTTCAGGCCATCTCTACAGTAAAAGTGGCTGGCGGCAAGAGGGCAGAGCGTTGCCCCGCGCCGGCCCGTCACACGCCCTTGCATCCTGCCTGAAGGCGGCGCTTGCGCCAAGCCGTGACTGCGATATGCTGCAGCCAAGCGAAAGGCGCCGCAGTGCAGAAATTGCCCCCTCTGACCGATTTCATCGAGATCACACCGGCGGCGGCCAGTGTGGCCACCAACCGTCACGGCTGGCGTGCGAAATGCCTGCAAAGGCTGGTGCGGCTGGGGCTGCCGGTTCCGCAGACCGTGGCCCTGCCGTTTGCAACCGTGCGGGCGATCGCGGCGGGGCAGGCGCTGGATTGCCCTTCGGTGCTTTCACATTTCGGGGTGGGCGCGCTGATCTCGGTGCGGCCCAGCCCGGAAAACCCCGACTGGGGCGGGCCTGCGACGATCCTGAACATCGGTCTGAACGCCGCGACGCATGAGCGGCTGGCGCAAAGCCATGGCCGGGCGGCGGCGGATGCGCTGTATCTGAAATTCGTGCAGGCCTATGCGGTGCATGTGGCGCGTCTTGATCCCGACATGTTCGAGGGGCTGACGCCGGATTCGGCGGGTTTGCGCGATGCGCTGCGCGCCTATCAGGCCGAGATGGACGAGCCTTTCCCCGAAGATCCCGCCCGGCAACTGGCCGAGGTGCTGCGGTCGATGGCGCGGGCCTGGGAAGGGACCTCGGCGCGGCTGCTGCGGCAGGCCAAGGGCGCCCCGGCCGAGGCCGGTCTGGGCCTTGTGGTGCAGCGCATGGCGCAAGGGTTGGGCAAGGGCGTCTCGGGCTCTGGCGTGATCCAGTTCGTCGATCCTGTCACCGGTCAGTCCCAGGTCAAGGGACGGTATCTGTCGCAAAGCCAGGGGCGCGCGGCCGAACGCGATCAGGGGGCGATGTATCTGACCCGCGACCCTCGCGGCCCGTCGCTGGAGGATCTGGCGCCAGACCTGTTCAACACGCTTCTGGGCTTTGGCGCCACCTGCCGCCTGCGTCTGCGTGAGGAAATGCAGATCGAGTTCACAATCGAGGATGGACAGCTGTCGGTCCTTGATGCGGTCAAGGTCGCGCGCAGCGCCCGCGCCGGGCTCAGGATCGCGGTGACGCTGGCCGAAGAGGGGGTGATCTCGACCGCCGAGGCCGTCTTGCGCGTCGAACCCCGCGCCCTGGCCGAACTGTTGCATCCGCAGGTCGATCCGCGCGGGCCGCGCGATGTGTTTGTCCGCGGCATGGCCGCCAGCCCCGGCGCCGCAACCGGTCGTATCGTGTTTTCGGCGCAAGCCGCGCAGGCAAGTGCCGCACGGGGCGAACCCTGCATTCTGGTGCGCCGCGAAACCGCGCCCGAGGATATTCGCGGCATGCATTCGGCCGCCGGCGTCTTGACCGAACGCGGGGGCATGACCAGCCATGCCGCAGTGATCGGCCGCGGTCTGGGCCTGCCCTGCGTGGTAGGGGCCTCGGATCTGCGGCTGGATATCAAGGAGCGCAAGCTGACCGCCCGCGATGGCCGCGTTTTCCTGGAAGGCGATATCATCACCGTCGATGGCACCACCGGCGAGGCGCTGGCGGGCGCGGCCGAGATGCTGCCCCCCGCGCTCGACGGTCCGTTTCATCAACTGCTGGAATGGGCCGACGACTACCGCGACATCGGTATCCGCGCCAATGCCGACACGCCGTCCGACGCGCAGACCGCGCGAGATTTCTCGGCTCAGGGCATCGGCCTGTGCCGGACCGAGCATATGTTCTTCGAGGAAGACCGTCTTGTCGTGATGCGCGAGATGATCTTTGCCGACACCGCCGAAGACCGGGCCGCCGCGCTGGCCCGGCTGCTGCCGATGCAACGCGATGATTTTGCGCAGCTTTTCACGATCATGAAGGGGCTTCCGGTCTGTATCCGACTGTTTGACCCGCCGTTGCACGAGTTTCTGCCCCATTCGCGCGAGGGCCTGCGCGAGCTGGCCGAGGCGTTGGACCGGCCCTTGTCCGAGGTCACGCGTCGGGCCGAGGCCCTGTCCGAGTTCAATCCGATGCTGGGGATGCGTGGCGTGCGGCTGGGCGTGGTCCTGCCCGAAATCTACGACATGCAGGCCCGCGCGATTTTCGAGGCCACAGCCCAGACGATGCGAGATGGCGCGGCGGTTGTGCCGGAAATCATGATCCCGCTGGTCTCGGCCAAGCGCGAGGTTGAGCTGGTCAAGGCGCGGATCGACGCCGTGGCCGCCCTGGTGCGGGCCCGGACCGGGGTCGATTTCAGCTTCCGGCTGGGGGTGATGGTCGAAACGCCAAGGGCCGCCTTGCGCGCCGGCGAGATCGCGCATCACGCTGCCTTCCTGTCTTTTGGTACCAATGACCTGACGCAGATGACCTATGGTCTCAGCCGCGACGATGCCGGGCGGTTCATGTCGACCTATGTTCAGCAGGGGGTTTTCCCCGAAGACCCGTTCCATGTTCTGGACGTCGATGGGGTGGGCGAGCTGTTGCAGATCGGCGCCGAACGTGGCCGCCGAACGCGCCCGGACCTGACGCTTTCGGTATGTGGGGAACATGGCGGCAATGCCGAATCAATCGCCTTCTGTCGGGCCCAGGGCTTTGATTACGTCAGTTGTTCCCCCTATCGCGTGCCGCTGGCGCGGTTGGCGGCGGCACATCTGGCGCTGAAGGAGCGTCTGCCTGACGCCGGCGGACTCACGACAAATTAGCGCCGGAATTACAGCGGCTTGCCGGCAAAAAGCGAAACTTTTCGCTTGTTTTTTCCAAAGACAGTTTCGGCGGGATTCCGCGCAAATCGTCTCGATTCGTGCGCGCCCCTTGCTTGCGGGTAGACTCTTTAACCGTTTCTGGCCTAAACCCGGCGCTTGTTGCGAGGCAGCCTCTTAACGCGATGCGTTAAGAAGTCCTTGCAAGGTGTTGAAACGGAACCGGGAAACCAGGAATGCGCTTGCTGAAGACCGGGATTGCGGCCGCGATGGCGGTTTGCATCCTTGCCGGAGCTGCCGCTGCCGAAGTGACGGTAAGCCAGTCAAACAGCCCCAAGGGCACCATTTCGTGGCGCATGACGTCGCTGATCAGCGCCGAACGTGCGGCGCTGGATTCGGTGACGCCGCAGCGTCTGGGCGCGATCTCGGCCGCCGTCGCTGCGCCGAAGCGCGCACCCGCCGGGGCGATGCCCAAGGTCATCGACTACAGCGCCGAAACGCTGGCCGGTATGCCGACCGCCAGTGGCGACGCGGAATGGCAGTGCCTTGCCAGCGCATTGTATCATGAATCGCGCGGCGAATCGATCAAGGGCCAGTTTGCCGTGGCCGAAGTGATCCTGAACCGCGTCGACAGCGCGCAATACCCTTCCAGCATCTGCGGCGTGGTCCATCAGGGCGGGCGCGGCGGCTGTCAGTTCAGCTTTACCTGCGACGGCATCTCGGATTCGATCCGCGAGCAGGCGGCCTTCGTGCAGGCCGGCAAGATCGCCCGTTTGATGATCGACGGTGCGCCGCGGGCCCTGACCATGGGGGCAACCCATTTCCATACCACGGGCGTGCGCCCTGACTGGTCGCGCCGCTTTGACCGGACCGCCGCGATCGGCCAGCATCTGTTCTATCGCCCCTGATCGGCAGATAGGTCGCGCAGCGCGCGCGACCTGCCGCTGGCGGGCTTGGAAATGTCGTCCCGCGGCGCTATCAACCGCGCTGACTGATCCCAGAGCGCGACCATGACCAGCGATATTCGCCTAGCCTTTGCCCACCCTGAGGAGCGCGCCGCCGCATCCGCCGGGGCTGATCCACGCGATCGGATCTCGCTGCGCGACCATGTGGTCGAGGCCGATATCGGCGCCTTTCAGCAAGAGCGCGGCACCAAGCAACGGCTGCGCTTCAATGTCGTGGTCGAGGTGCGCCCGCATCCTGCGCCGCTGGAGGATGATGTCGACCGCATCCTGTCCTATGACCGGATCACCGAGGCGATTGCCGCCGAACTGGCCGAAGAGCGGCTGAACCTGTTGGAAACACTGGCCGAAAAGGTCGCCGAACGGGTCTTGGCCGAGCCGCAGGCGATGCGCGCCTTCGTGCGGATCGAAAAGCTCGACCGTGGCCCCGGGGCGCTGGGGGTCGAGATCGCCCGCTCGCGCGCCGAGGCCCCGACCCGGGCCGAGGATGCCAGCGGCGCCATGCAGGCCCTGCATCCGCTGGTGGTCTTTCTGGACAATGCGAGTATTGCCGCGGCCGACCTGCCGACACGGCTGGATGATTGGCAGGCGCGTGGCCTGCCCGTGATCCTGACCGTGGGCCTGCCCGATTTTCCCCGCCCCTCGACCGGGCACAAACCCACGCAGCGCCGAATCGACCTGCTGGCGATCGAGCAGAACGCCTGGGTTCTGGCCGCCCGGGATGACCGATGTGTGGTCGTCTCGACCCGGACCGAGATCGACTGGGCCATGAAACACGGCAAGATGATCGTCTGGGCCCCCTCGAAACTGGTGCTGGACGCAGTCGATGGCCCGCACTCGCGCGAGCCGGTGGCGCTGGCGCTGTGGCTAGCCGAGATGACGGCGGCGGCGGGGATGATCGTTCACGGCGATGTAACGGTTCCGGCGGGAAGCCGCGTGGCGGTGACACGCGCCTGAGCGCCCGGCCTTGCCGGTTGCACGGCACGGGTCTAAGCGAGGGGCATGGAATATTTTCGCCCGATCCCGATGCATGATCCTGCCCGCCCCGCGGGTGCCCTGACGCTGGCTGGCGGCTGGTTGCGGTTCGACCGGCTGGAGGTGCTGTCGCGCGGCGCGGCCCCGCGGCTGATCCCGGCGGCCGAAGCCCCGCCCGAAGTCTTGGCCCGGTTGACCGCGCCCCGTGCGCCGATCGCCGGGCTGGACATGGGCCGGCCGCAGATCATGGGCATCCTGAACACCACCCCGGACAGTTTCTCGGACGGCGGGTCCTATGTCACGCATGAGGCGGCGCTGGCGCAGGCGCAGCTGATGGCGGGGGCAGGGGCCAGCGTGATCGACGTGGGCGGCGAAAGCACCCGCCCCGGATCGCTGGAGGTGCCGGTGACCGAAGAGATTGCCCGCACCGCTCCGGTGATTGCTGCCCTGCGCGAAGGCGGGATCGAGGCTGCCATTTCCATCGACACCCGCAAGGCCCCGGTGGCGGCCGCTGCGCTGGCCGCGGGGGCGAATATCGTCAACGATGTCGCGGCCTTTACCTTCGATCCGGCGATCCGCGAGGTGGCGCGCTCGGCCGCGGGGCTGTGCCTGATGCACGCGCAGGGCACGCCGCAAACCATGCAGCATGACCCGCACTATGACGACGTTCTGCTGGATGTGTATGATTTTCTGGAGGAAAAGGTGGCCGAGGCGGAAGGCGCGGGCATCCCCCGCGCGCAGGTGATGGTGGATCCAGGCATCGGCTTTGGCAAGACGCTGGCGCATAACCTGACGCTGCTGCGCAATCTGGGTCTGTTTCATGCCCTGGGCTGCCCGATCCTGCTGGGCGTCAGCCGCAAGACGTTTGTCGGCCAGATCGGCGGCGAGGCCGAGGCGCGCCGGCGCGTGCCGGGCTCGGTCGCGGTGGCCTTGGCAGGCGTGGCGCAGGGGGCGCAGATCCTGCGTGTGCATGACGTGTGGGAGACGCGCCAGGCGCTGGCGCTCTGGCAATCCGTAACCGTGGGGGCATGAGATGAGCCGCAAGTTGTTTGGCACCGATGGGGTGCGCGGACGCGCCAATACCTATCCGATGACGGCCGAAATGGCGCTGCGGCTGGGGGCTGCGGCGGGGCGTTACTTCCGTCGTGATGGCAGCCCGGGGCATCGGGTGGTGATCGGCAAGGACACGCGCCTGTCGGGTTACATGCTGGAAAACGCCTTGACGGCGGGGCTGACCTCCACCGGCATGAACGTCCTGCTGCTGGGGCCGGTGCCGACGCCTGCGGTCGGCTTTCTCACCCGCTCGATGCGGGCCGATCTGGGGGTGATGATCTCGGCCAGCCACAATCCGCACATGGACAATGGCATCAAGTTCTTCGGCCCCGACGGCTTCAAGCTGTCCGATGAGGCCGAGGCCGAGATCGAGTCGATTGTCGCGGACGAGATCATCCCCTGCCAGCCGCAGAATATCGGCCGCGCCAAGCGGATCGAGGACGGGCGCGGGCGCTATCAGGAGTTCGTCAAGACCACCTTCCCGGCCGGTCTGCGGCTGGATGGGCTGAAGGTGGTGATCGATTGCGCCAATGGCGCCGCCTATCGCGCCGCGCCCGAAGTGCTGTGGGAGTTGGGCGCCGAGGTGATCCCGGTGGGAGTCAGCCCCAATGGCACCAATATCAATGAAAACTGCGGCTCCATCCACCCCCAGACCGCCGCCGAGGCCGTGGTGCTGCATGGCGCGCATGTGGGCATCAGCCTGGATGGCGATGCCGACCGGGTGATGATCCTTGATGAAAAGGGCCGGGTGGCCGATGGCGACCAGATCATGGCGCTGCTGGCAGCCCGCTGGGCCGAGGATGGTCGGCTGCGCGGTGGCGCGCTGGTCGCAACCGTGATGAGCAATCTGGGGCTTGAGCGGTTTCTCGATGCCCGCGGCCTGCGGCTGGAGCGCACCGCCGTGGGCGACCGCTATGTGGTCGAGCGGATGCGGGCGGGAGGCTTCAATCTGGGCGGCGAGCAGTCCGGCCATATCGTGATGACCGATTACGCCACCACCGGTGACGGGCTGGTGGCGGGCCTGCAATTCCTGGCCGAGATGGCGCGGACCGGCCGGCCGGCCTCGGATCTGGTGAAAAGTTTCGAGACCGTGCCGCAAAAACTGCAGAACGTGCGCTTTGCGGCAGGCGCCAAGCCGCTTGAGTCAGGCGCCGTGCAAAAGGCCATCGCCGCCAACGAAGCCCGGATTGCCGGCAAGGGCAGGATCCTGATCCGCAAATCCGGCACCGAGCCGCTGATCCGCGTGATGGCCGAATGCGAGGACGAGCGCCTGCTGGAGGATGTGGTGGCCGAGATCGTGGCGGCGGTGCAGGCGGCGGTCTGACATTCAGACCATGAAGACAAAAAAGGGGCGCCCCGCGGGGCGCCCCTTCTGTCTGGCGGCAGACGCGATCAGTTGCGCGACCGGTCGACCATCTTGCCCTTGGAGATCCAGGGCATCATTTCGCGCAGCTTGGCGCCGACCTTTTCGATCTGATGCTCGTCATTGGCGCGGCGCGAGGCTTTCAGCGTCGGCTGGCCAACGGCATTTTCCAGCATGAAGTCGCGCACGAACTTGCCGCGCTGGATGTCCTGCAGCACCGCCTTCATGCGGGCCTTGGTCTCTTCGTAAGGCAGGATGCGCGGGCCGGTGACGTATTGGCCATACTCGGCGGTGTTGGAGATCGAGTAGTCCATGTTGGCGATGCCGCCTTCATAGATCAGGTCGACGATCAGCTTCACCTCGTGCAGGCACTCGAAATAGGCCATTTCCGGGGCATAGCCGGCCTCGACCAGGGTCTCAAAGCCGCAGCGGATCAGCTCGACCAGACCGCCGCAGAGCACGGCCTGCTCACCGAACAGGTCGGTTTCGCATTCTTCGCGGAAGTTGGTCTCGATGATGCCCGAGCGGCCGCCGCCGATGGCCGAGCAGTAGGACAGGCCGATTTCCAGCGCGCGGCCGGTGGCGTCCTGATGCACGGCCACGAGGCAGGGCACGCCGCCGCCCTTGGTGTATTCGCCGCGCACGGTGTGGCCCGGGCCTTTCGGGGCCATCATGATCACGTCCACGCCAGGCTTGGGCTGGATCAGGCCGAAATGCACGTTCAGGCCGTGGGCGAACGCGATGGCCGCGCCTTCGCGCAGGTTGTCATGGACGTATTTCTTGTAGGTCTCGGCCTGCAGTTCGTCGGGCATGGTGAACATGATGACGTCGCACCAGGCGGCGGCTTCGGCGATGCCCATGACCTTCAGGCCTTCGCCTTCGGCTTTCTTGGCCGATGGGCTGCCCTCGCGCAGGGCGACGACCAGGTTCTTGGCGCCCGAGTCGCGCAGGTTCAGCGCATGGGCGTGGCCTTGGCTGCCATAGCCCAGGATCGCGACTTTCTTGTCCTTGATCAGGTTCACATCGCAGTCGCGGTCATAGTAAACGCGCATCGGCGTATCCTTTCTGTGTTGCTGGCGGCCAAGATACCGGTTTTGCGCCAATGGTCCGTGCATAGTTTGACGAAAATCCATGCATGTGCGAATAATCATGCGCCAAATCTGAGATAAGTGAATAATCCATGCAGATCGACGATGCCGACCGCCGCATCCTGCGCCATCTGCTGGCCGAGCCCGACCTGCCCGCCGCGGCTTTGGCCGAGCGCGCGGGCGTCACGCAGGCCACCTGCTGGCGGCGATTGGAGCGGCTGCAGGAGGGGGGCGTGATCCGCGCCCGCCCGGCGGTGATCGACTGGCGGGCGCTGGGATATGGTGTCGAGGTGGCGCTGCGCTTCACCCTCGACAAGACCAACTCGCGCGCCTTTGACGAGTTTATCGAGGCTGCCCGCGCGGTGGCCGAGGTGGTGGGGATCGAGACCTTTCTGGGCCGCGTCGATGTGCGCCTGACTGTGATCGCCCGCGACATGGCCGATTATCAGCAGATCTACCGACGCCAGATCCTGACCCTGCCGCATATCGCCGAGTTGGAGGCACTGGTGCTGGTGGCCAGCATCAAGGACAGTGCGGTATTGCCGCTATGATCGACCTCGACGCGATCGACCGCGCCTTCCTGCGCGAATTGTCCCGCGACGGCACTTTGTCGGCGGGTGAGTTGGGCCGGCGGCACGGCCTCAGCCAGCCTGCAGCGTGGCGGCGTCTGAAACGGCTGCAAGAGGCCGGGATCCTGGCCGGCCAGCGGGTCGAGGTCGATCAGGCGGCGCTGGGGTTCGGCGTTACCGTGTTTCTGGGGATCAAACTCGCCACCCGTGGCCGCATCAGCCTTGAGGATTTCGAGCGCGCCGTGGCCGCCATCCCCGAGGTGCAGGTGGTGCAGCACGTTCTGGGCGTGTTCGATTATCGCCTGCGGGTGGTGGCCCGCGACATTGCCGATTTCGAACGCGTGTTGCGTCGCCGGATCATGACCCTGCCCGGCGTGGGGCAGGTAGAGGCGAACGTCATGCTGACCGAAGAGCGCCGCCCCGGCCCGCTATGAAACCGCCGTCGTTACCGCACGCCGATCCCGGCGCGCATCAGGGTGCGGCGCACCGGGGCGATGGAATAAAGCGCGTCCAGCGCCCCGGCCCGCAGGTCGCGCAGCGGCTGGGCATGGATCTGCGAGGCGCGGTTCAGCAGGTCGATGCCCATAACCCGCGTGGTCACATCCAGATGCCGGGCACGCCCATAGGCCGCCAGCATCGCGGCGTTGCCCAAGGTGGCGCGGTGATCCTCGGCCAGTCTCAGCAGGGCGGTCAGGTCAGCGAGGCTCATGTTCAGCCCCTGCGCGCCGATCGGCGGCATGACATGGGCGGCCTCGGCCATCAGCGCCACACGCTCGCCCACCATCCGGTCGGCGGTCTGGGCGATGATGGGCCAGGCGGTCAGGCGGGTGGCAAGGGTCAGCGGCCCCAGCAGGTTGCAACTGCGCGCCTGCATTTCGGCGGTGAAATCGGCGGTGGGCATGGTCATGCGGCGATCCACCTCGGCCGCATCATCCATCCAGACCACCGCCGAACAGGGTTTGCCATTGCGGTCCGGCAACGGCACGAAGGTGAACGGCCCGCCCGAGCGGTGGATCTCGGTCGAGACGTTCTGATGCGGGATCGGATGGGTGACGGCAAAGGCCAGCGCCTTCTGGCCATAGCGGCGGGTCTTGACGCCAATCCCCAGCGCGCGGCGGATGAAACTATCGCGGCCATCGGCGGCCACCAGCAGCCTGGCCGCAACCATGCCGCCATCCGACAGGCGCACCCGCGCCTCGGTCTCGCGGGTCAGGAGGCCGGTGGTCGCGGTGCCGGGGCGGAAAACGACATTCGGCAGGTCGGCGATACGGGCCAGCATCTCGCGGCGCAAGAGCCAGTTGGGCAGGTTCCAGCCAAAGGGCAGGTCGGACAGGTCGGCCGCGTCGAAATCCTTGACCACCCGCGGCTCGGCCTCGACCCCGCCGGCATCGACGATCCGCATGATCTGCAGGGGCGCGGCATGGGGCAGAAGGCGCGGCCAGAGGCCCGCGCTTTCCAGCACCGGGACGGAGGGGTGCAGGATTGCCGTGGTCCTCAGGTCGGACCCGGCTGCCGCTTCCTCGGTGACGGGCGGTGCCGGGTCTACGCAGATCACCCGGAAACCGGCGGCGCCAAAGGCACAGGCCGCGGTGAGGCCGGCCACGCCACCGCCGGAAATCAGGATGTCGGTCGTCTCGATCCGGGTCGCGGTCATCTGCCCCTCCTGTCACTGTCCCCTAGATAGGGCAGGCGGGCGGGCGCGTCCACGGGCTGAAGGCGGCCAGCGACCGTCAGCCGCGCGTCACCGCCATCAGCAGGACAAAGACGACGGGCGTCGCAACCACGCCGATCAGCCCCAGTGCCACCAGGCCAAACAGCGCCATGCCGACACCTGCGACGACCAGCGCCATCAGCACCAGCAGAATGATCGAGGCATCGGTGCGGATATCGCTTTCGACGGGATGTGCATCGACATGCGGAATCGTGCTGTTGTTCATCAGTGAAATCTCCTGTTCGCGCGCCCCCGTCATGCCCGCAGAATCAAAGTTGAATCCACCGCGCATCTTGTCGCAGGGGCGATCAGCGCGTCAGGCGTGCCAGAAAATCCGCCAGATCGTCGGTATGGTGGTGGATGTGGTCGCCGTCCACTGGCGTGGGGGCGACATGGACGGTGCGCATGCCCAACGCATGGGGGGCGCGCAGGTTCCGCGGGTCATCCTCGAACATCGCGGCGCGGGTGGGGTCCAGCCCGTCGCGGGCAATGATCGCCTCAAAGGCGGCGGTTTCGGGCTTGGGGCGGTAGGCGGCATGCTCGACGCCATAGACCGCATCGAACAGCCCCGACAGGCCGCGCGCCTCAAGCACGCGCTGCGCATAAGGGGCGGAGGCGTTGGTGTGGATGATCCGCCGGCCGGGCAGGGCGGCGATGCTGGCGGCCAGTTCCGGGTCGGCGGGCAGGATCGAAAAGTCGATGTCATGCACCTCGACCAGATAGGGGTCGGGGTCCACGCCGTGTTCGGCCATCAACCCGGCAAGGGTCGTGCCGTGGGTATCCCAGTAGTGCTGGCGCAGGCGGTCGGCCTCGTCACGGTCGACGCGCAACTGACGCATCACGAAGCCGGTCATCTTCGCCTCGATCTGGTCGAACAGGCGATACCGCGGCGGATAGAGGGTGTTGTCGAGGTCAAAGACCCAGGTGGCAACGTGCGAGAACAGATCGGCTGGCATCCCTGTCATCTAGTGCCCGCAGCGGTCGTCGTCCACCCCCGTTGCGCGGGGCGCACGGGCGGGATAGGGTCGCGGCCGCAGAAAGAAAGGGCCGCGGGTGCAAAAGGATGCCTATACGCTGATCCTCGAGGCGATCGAGGCGGGGGTTTACAAACCGGGGGACCGGCTGGTCGAGTCAGAGCTGGCCGAGCGGTTGGGCGTGTCGCGCACCCCGGTGCGCGAGGCGTTGCAGAGGCTTGAAACCCAGTCGATGCTGACACGCGACGGGCGCAGCCTGATCGTGGCCTCGCTCGATCACAACCAGCTGGCCGAGCTTTACGCGGTGCGCACCGAGTTGGAGGGTCTGGCCGCGCGACTGGCTGCCCGCCATGCCACCGATGAGGAAATCCGGGTGCTGCGCTCGATGGCGGATGAGGATCGGGCGCTGCTGGGCGGCGATCCGCGCGCCCTGAGCCGCGCGAACAAGCGTTTTCACAAGCAGATCCACCTGGCCTCGCATAACCGGTTTCTGGTGCAGCAACTGGATCTGGTGCATCGCTCGATGGCGCTGATGGCCACCACCTCTTTCGCGGCCGAGGGGCGTGACGAAGTGGCAGTGGCCGAACATGACCAGATCGTGCGCGCGATCGAGGCCCGCGATGGCGAGGCAGCCTATCAGGCGCTGAAATCGCATATTTCCAAGGCTTTCGAGACGCGGCTGCGCGTCGATGCCGGCGAGATTCGCACCCGCTGAGGCTTAGCCTTCGACCGGATCGAAATGGCCGTGGCTGGTCTTGTCCCACCAGAAGGGCTTGGCCAGCACCTCCCACGCGGCCTTGTAAGAGGCCAGCGAGCCCAGCGGGAAATAGACATGCAGCGCCAGCGCCCAAAGCGGGTTGATGCGGTTGGGCGTCAGCCTGAGGGCTGCGACGGTAACGGCCAGTTGCAGCGCCTCGGTCACCAGAAAAAGACCCATCATCGCCATCCCCGCCCAAGCCGGCAGCGCCGCCAGCAGCGGATGCGTGATCCCGAAGGTGGTGATCCAGAAGGTCCACAGCACCGGCGCCAGCAGGAACTGGCTGAGGGTGGTTGCGAAAAATACATGAAATCCCAAAAACTTGCGCCAGCCCAATTGCCGCAGCAACAGGCGCGGGTCGCGCAGATGCACGCCATAGGTCATCATGTAGCCCTTCAGCCAGCGCGAGCGTTGCTTGACCCAGGGGATCGCGCGGCAATTGGCCTCCTCGAACGTGGTGGTTTCGATCAACTCGGTCACATAGCCGTGGCGGGCCAGTCGCATGCCCAGATCGGCATCCTCGGTGACGTTATGGGCGTCCCAGGCGCCCAGACGCTCCAGCGCATCGCGGCGAAAGAACAGCGTCGTGCCGCCCAAGGGCACCGCCAGCCCCAGCCGCGCCATGCCCGGCAACAGGATGCGGAACCAGGCCGCATATTCCATGGTGAAACAGCGGCTGAGCCAGTTGGTGTGCGGGTTGTAATAGTCCAGCATCCCTTGCAGGCAAGCGACCCGCGAACCACGGGCGGCAAAACGCGCCACCACCTTGCGGAGCTGGTCTGGTTCGGGCGCGTCTTCGGCGTCATAGAGGCCGACGATCTGGCCGCGCGCCGCCAGCAGCGCGTGGTTCAGCGCCCGCGGCTTGGTCTTCAGCCGGCCATCCGGCACCACCACCACCCGCATCCAGCCCGGCAGGTCTGCCCGGGCCAGGGCGCGGCGGGTCAGGCTGTCCTCCTCCTCGACCACCAGCAGGATCTCCAGCCGGTCGCGCGGATAGTCCAGCCGCGACAGGCGCCGCACCAGCCGCTGCGCGATATTGGCCTCCTTGTAGAGGGCGACCATGATCGTGACCATCGGCAGGACGGCCATAGGCGGGGCAGCCATCGGCGGGGCAGGCGGCTCGGGCGGCGGTCTGCGCAGGGCGGCCAGCGCGGCAGCGAATTTCAGCGCCGTGGCCAGGGCCAGTGTCAGCACCGCCCAGCCCACGGCCAGCGCCCAGAGGGTCAAAGGCGCCAGCAGGCCGAGGGCAAGCACCAGCACCAGAACCAATGCCGCCCAGATTGCCCCCCGGCTGGCCGAGAAATTGCGACAGCTTTCAACCTCGGCCACGCGGGTGCAGGCCAGCCGGTCAAGCGCCGGGCCGCGGGTCTTCAGCAGTGCCGTCTCGATCGCCGCCATCGGCGCCAGCGCCATCGCAACCGGTCCGAACAGATGCGTCAGCCGTGGGCGATGGCGGGCGAAATCTTCGGGATGTGCGGTGGCAATCACCGTAACGCTGCCCGCCTGGCGCCATGGCATCAGCCCCTCCTGCAGGCAGGCCGCATAGCCGAGACGGTCGATCAGCCGCGGATCGGGGGGCTGGGCCACCAGATCGACCGTCGTGGTCTGCCAGTCCTGCGCCAGCCGCCCCTGCAAGGCAGCCTCGTCGATCAGGCGTCGGGCGCGCAGGATATCGGACAACCGCCCGCGGCCCTGCGCCTCGGCCGCGAGGGCCTGCACCAGATCATGCGGCGCCACCAGCCCGGCCTGCAGCAGATCCAGGCCCGGCCGCGCCTGCGGCTGCGGCGCGGGCTTGGTCTTGATCGGCAGCGGTCGTGCGGGATCGGGCAGGATGCGCTGCCGCTCAATCGCCATACCCTGTCGCCCCCTGTCAGACCGCCTTGGCGCAGTTTGCCGCACGCGTCGTTAACAGCGGGTTAACGATCACACGCAGAAGGGGTGAAATGGAAAACGGCCCGCCAGAGAGGCGAGCCGCTGCAATCCGTCAGTCTGACCTCAGCCGCGCCGGGCCCGCATGGCCTGGGCAAACCGCTCGAACAGATAGAAACTGTCCTGCGGGCCGGGGCTGGCCTCCGGGTGATGCTGCACCGAGAAAACCGGCCGGCCGGCCAGCGCGATGCCGCAATTGGTGCCATCAAACAGCGAGACATGGGTCTCGATCACGCCCGCGGGCAGCGTGGCGCTGTCCACGGTAAACCCGTGGTTCATCGAGGTGATCTCGACCTTGCCGGTCGAGACTTCCTTGACCGGATGGTTGGCGCCATGGTGGCCGTGGCTCATCTTCACGGTCTTGGCGCCGACCGCCAGCGCCAGCATCTGATGGCCGAGGCAGATGCCAAAGACCGGCAGGTCCGCCGCCAGAACGCCCTGGATCATCGGCACGGCATATGCGCCCGTCGCCGCCGGATCGCCGGGGCCATTGGACAGAAACACGCCCTCGGGATCATGGGCCAGCACCTCTTCGGCAGTGGCGGTGGCCGGCAGAACGGTCACGTCACAGCCGACCGAGGCGAGGCAACGCAGGATGTTGCGCTTGGCCCCGTAATCCACGGCCACGACCCGAAGGCCCGGACCCTCACGGCGGGTATAGCCCTCGGGCCAGGCCCAACGCATTTCATCCCACTTGTAGCTTTGCGTGCAGGAGACATCCTTGGCCAGATCAAGGCCAACCAGCCCCGACCAGCCGCGCGCCTCGGCCACCAAGGCTGCGGTGTCGAAATTGCCCTCGGGATCATGGGCGATCACCACATGCGGCGCGCCCTGCTGACGGATCGCGCGGGTCAGGCGGCGGGTGTCCACGCCGCCGACACCGATCCGGCCCTTGGCGACCATCCAGGCCCGCAGGTTCGAAGTCGCGCGCCAGTTCGACGGCTCGGTCGGGTCCCATTTCACCACCATGCCGGCGGCGACCGGCTCGGCGGTCTCGTCATCCTCGGCGGTGACGCCGGTATTGCCGATATGCGGGAAGGTGAAGGTGACAACCTGTCCGGCATAGGACGGGTCGGTCATGATTTCCTGATAGCCGGTCATCGCGGTATTGAAGACCAGCTCCGCCACGGTGCGGCCCGTCGCGCCGAAGCCCGTGCCGTAGAAGATCGAACCGTCTGCAAGTGCGATGCAGGCGGTGGGTCTGGTGCTTTGCGCCATCGTGCGACTCCCCGGATAAACGGGGCGGAACCTACTCTCGGGGGGGGGCGGGGTCAAGGCGCGGGCGGAAAAGCAGCGAAAATCTCTTTTCCAGAAATTTCAATGGCTTGCCAAAATGGCCTCATAGTTGTGTTAACGATCGGCCCCCTGTATGTTCCGCTCTTCAAGGAAACCACCAGGATGACGACCATGACCCTGCGCGATAGGCTGGCCGCGGCGCTGAAAGAGGCGATGAAGGCCAAGGAGGCCGAGCGGCTGTCGGCGCTGCGCCTGATCAACGCCGCCATCAAGGACCGCGAAATCGCCGTCCGGGGGGACGATGCCGCCTCCGAGGTGGATGAGGATGCGATCCTCGCCATTCTGGGCAAGATGATGAAGCAACGCCAGGAAAGCGCGCGCGCCTATGAAGAGGGCGGGCGGCTGGAACTGGCGGAGAAGGAACTGGCCGAAATCGGCGTGATCGCCGAGTTTCTGCCCCGCCAGCTCGCGGGCGATGAGGTGGCGGCAGCGATTGACGCGGCGATCACCGAGGCCGGCGCCGCCTCGATCCGCGACATGGGCAAGGTGATGGCGGTTCTGAAAGCCAGGTATACCGGGCAGATGGACTTTGGCGCGGTCGGCCCGATGGTCAAGGAACGTCTGGCCTGACAGCGCGCCCGCGCCCTCACCATGACCCAAATACCCAAATGATCCGGCCGGGCCCCAGCGCCCGGCCGGATCATTTGCGCTGTCGGGTTCGGGCAGGCGGATCAGGGACCCTCGCGCAAGCGCGCGCGCAGCTCGCGCTCAAGCGCCAGCCGTTCCTCCGGGGTCAGAAAGGCGCCGATCTCAACCACCCGCATCCCGCCATGCAGGGTCAGGTATTGCGGGACCGGCCCGCCCGTGGCGTGGCGTTCGATCCGCAGCCAGTGGCGGTTGGCCTGCCAGTCCTGCCGTTGGCCCCGCGGGCCATGCCGCGTCAGGCGCACCTGATCGGGGCCGATCACCAGATCCTCGATGATCTCGGCATCGCGGAAGCTGCGTTGCAGCGCCGCCCACAGACCCCAGACCGTCAGCGCCAGAAAGGGCAGCAGCCCCCACAACACCGCCGTGCCGATCAGCGCCACCAGCGGCAGGGCAATGAAGGCCGCGGTCAGGCCGACAAAGCCCACAAAGCCGCGCCGGCCCAACGAGCGGTAGGGCCACAGATGCAGTCTTTCGCCCGCAGGATCGCCGGGCTGCCATTCATAGGGCATTGCACCATCCCATGAAAAAGGCCCCGGATCGCTCCGGGGCCTTGGGTCTTCAGGTCACGCTCAGTGCGCGTGCGAGCGGTCCCAGTCCTCGCGCTTGGGCAGCTGCTCGAACGTGTGTTCGGGCGGCGGGCAGGGCAGGGTCCATTCCAGCGTATCGGCGTATTCGTTCCAGTAGTTGTTCTCGGTCACGCGGCGGCCGGCCAGCAGGGCATAGGCCATGATGCCCAGGAACAACAGGAACGAGGCGAAGGACAGGAAGGCCCCATAGCTGGAGATCTTGTTCCAGTAGGCGAAGGCCTCCGGGTAGTCGATGTAGCGGCGCGGCATGCCCTGATTGCCCAGGAAGTGCTGCGGGAAGAAGGTCAGGTTCGCGCCGATGAACATCATCCAGAAATGGATCTTGCCCAGGAACTCGGGGTAGTGGCGGCCCGTCATCTTGCCGAACCAGTAGTAGATACCGGCAAAGATACAGAAGGCGGCGCCAAGGCTCATGGTATAGTGGAAGTGCGCCACCACATAGTAGGTGTCGTGATAGGCACGGTCCACGCCCGCCTGGCTCAGCACCACGCCGGTCACGCCGCCGATGGTGAACAGGAACAGGAAGCCCATGGCGAACAGCATCGGCGTCTTGAACTCGATCGAGCCGCCCCACATGGTCGCGATCCAGGAGAAGATCTTGATGCCGGTCGGCACGGCGATCACCATGGTCGCGGTCATGAAATAGGCCTGCTGCGTCAGCGACATGCCCACGGTATACATGTGGTGCGCCCAGACGACGAAGCCCAGCACACCGATCGCGACCATCGCGTAGACCATCGGCAGATAGCCGAAGATCGGCTTGCGCGAGAAGGTGGCGATGACCTGGCTGGCGATGCCGAAGCCCGGCAGGATCACGATATACACTTCCGGGTGCCCGAAGAACCACAGGATGTGCTGATACAGGATCGGGTCACCGCCGCCCGAGGGCTGGAAGAAGGTGGTGCCGAAATTGCGGTCGGTCAGCAGCATGGTGATGGCACCGGCCAGAACCGGCAGCGCCAGCAGGATCAGCCAGGCGGTGACAAAGATCGACCAGGCGAACAGCGGCACCTTGTGCAGGGTCATGCCCGGCGCGCGCATGTTCAGGAAGGTGGTGATGATGTTGATCGCGCCCAGGATCGACGAGGCGCCCGACAGGTGCACCGCGAAGATCGCGAGGTCCATCGAATAGCCGCCCTCCGAGGTCGACAGCGGCGGATACAGAACCCAACCCACGCCCGAACCCAGCTGGTTGTCGCCACCCGGCGCAAAGACCGAGGCCACAGCCATGGTCGTGCCGGCCAGATACAGCCAGTAGGACAGGTTGTTCATCCGCGGAAACGCCATGTCCGGCGCGCCGATCTGCAGCGGCATGAAATAGTTGCCGAAACCGCCGAACAGCGCCGGAATCACCACGAAGAACATCATCAGGATGCCGTGGGCGGTGATCGTCACGTTCCAGACGTGGCCGTTGGGGGTGCAGGTCTGGGCGGCATCGGCCACCAGACGCAGCCCTTCGGCGCACATGTATTGCACGCCCGGCTCCATCAGCTCCATCCGCATGTAGACGGTGAACATGACCGAAACGAGGCCGGTCAGGCCGCCCGTCAGCAGGTAGAGAATACCGATGTCCTTGTGGTTGGTGGACATGAACCACCGGGTGAAGAAACCCGGTTTCGGATGTTCATGACCGTGAATGGCTGCGTCTGCCATACGTCGCTCCCTCATTCTGTGTCGACCGCATGGGGAGGAATCCCTGCGGCGTTCTGACACAGTAGTAGTGCGCGACGGGGGGCGCGTCCACCGCAGACTTTGATCTGGATCAAAAAACCGCAGAAGCGCAGGCGTTGCCAAAGGCTTAGGGGGTGCGACAGACTGTCGCAGACACGCCCGGCAAACCCGGGCGCGCCAGTGTTCGGTAACCGATTACTCGGCCGGCTTCAGCGTCGCCAGATAGGCGGCCATGTCTTCCTGACCCTTGCCCAGCTTGAAGGTCATCTTGGTCTTGGCGGCGTCATCGCCGGTCTGCTCCTTGAGGAACTTTGCCGGATCGCTGATATATTCCGCGATCAACTCTTCATCCCAGACCATGCCCTTGGCATTCAGCGCCAGGATACCGTCGCCGTATTTGAAGCCCTCTTCCGAGGCGATGGTCTTGCCGATCAGACCATAAAGATTCGGGCCGGTCTTGCCACCTTTCTGGATCTCGGTGCCGTCATCGGCCACGATCATGTGGCAGGCCTTGCACTTCTTGAAATCGGCTTCGCCCTTGGCAGCATCGCCAGAGGCGAAGGCCGGCGCGGCAAGCAGCGTCAGGGCGAGGGCGGCGGAAAGGCTGGTTTTCATCGTTCAGTCCTTGTCTGGCGGGAAACTGGCGGTCTCGATTCTCTGTTCCGGGCCTTTGATCGTTGGAAAATCGTGGCCCGTCCTGTCCGCAGATAGTGCGGCACCGCACCTTTTACCATGAGGCTGCATGTCGCGGCATGACAAAAATCAATCAATTCGAATTCTGGGCGGCTGCGTGCCGCAGTTCAGGTCGCGCAGGCGGTGTTGATGCCGCCCTCGGGGAAGAACTGCGGAAAGGTGGCCATCAGCGCCGCATCCAGATCGGCCATGGTCACCGGCAGGCCCAGATCGACCAGACTGGTCACCCCGTGGTCGCGGATGCCGCAGGGGACGATGCCCGAGAAATGGTCGAGATCCGGTTCGACATTGATCGAGATGCCGTGAAAGCTGACCCATTTGCGGATCTTGATGCCGATCGCGGCGATCTTGTCCTCGGCCATCGACCCATCCGCCAGACGGGGCTTGTCGGGCCGGGCCACCCAGACGCCGACGCGACCGGGCCGGATCTCGCCCTTGATGTTGAACTCGGCCAGCGCCGCGATCACCCAGTTTTCCAGCGCGCGGACAAAGCAGCGCACATCCGCCCCGCGCGCCTTGACGTTCAGCATGACATAGACGACGCGCTGGCCGGGGCCGTGATAGGTGTATTGCCCCCCGCGCCCGACCGGATGCACCGGAAAGCGATCCGGCGCCACCAGATCGGCGGGTTTGGCCGAGGTGCCGGCGGTATAAAGCGGCGGATGCTCCAGCAGCCAGATGGCCTCGGGTGCGTCACCTGCGGCAATGGCTGCCGCGCGGGCCTCCATCGCGGCCAGCGTTTCGGCATAATCGGCCAGACCGGGCAGATGCGTCCATTCGACCATGACAAGACCTCCGGGGTGCTGTTGGGTCCCGCTTCTATCGACTTGGCAGGGCAGAGGCAATTTCCCTCTTTTCCTTTGCCGCGCAGTTGGCTAAAGAACCCCGGCACTACCATGCTCAGATCGTGCGGATGTGGCGGAATTGGTAGACGCGCAGCGTTGAGGTCGCTGTGGGGTAACACCCGTGAAGGTTCGAGTCCTTTCATCCGCACCATCAAGCACAGGCGAAAAGGGCGGCCCCGCAACGGGCCGCCCTTTCGCTTTTATTCCTCGCTTAACCATCCCGGCAAGAAAGGCGGATTTTTAACCCGGCTTTAGGAGGTCGCGCGCAGGATCGTCACGTCCTGACGGGTTTTCCTGTGCCGGGATGGGGAGAATCTTCATGTCATCCAAGCCGATCATAGCGCGCCGCAAGGCCGCGCCTGCGGGGCCGCGCCCCCGTGACTGGCAACCGGGCGTGCCGGAGGGTGCGGCATGGCGGTAGTCAACGGCACCGACAACAGCGATACGCTGGTCGGAACCACCGATGCCGACAGCGTCAGCGGCGCGGGCGGGCAGGATACGATCTATGGCGGCCGCGGCAATGACACGCTGAGCGGCGGCGCCGACAATGACTCGATGGGGGGGGCGGTCGGGTCGGACTATCTGGACGGGGGCACGGGCAACGACACGCTGCTGGGCGACGGGGTGGCGATCAACCCGGCCAACTATCCCTCCAGCGGGCCGGACAACAATGCCACTGGCCAGATCACCAACAATGCGGGCTTTTCGGTCGATCTCTATCAGATCGACCCGATGGGCCAGATGGTGTTCAAAGGCACCGTCCCCAACGGGGCGACCTGGTCGGGCACCACCGGCACCAATTATAACTGGGTGCTGACGGTTGCCGGATCGCCCACGCCGATCGAGGTGATCTTCGGCGCGCAGACCTATACCTTTGCCCCCACCTTCAACGACACCATCCTCGGCGGCTATGGTCAGGATTCGATCGACGGCGGCCTTGGGAACGATTCGATCATCGGTGGTGTCGATAACGATACCACCGGGGGGGACAATGATACGATCCGCGCCGGGTCTGGCGATGACACCGTTCATGGTGTTACCGGCAATGACTGGGTCGATCTGGGCGATGGCAATGACCGCTTTGGCAGCGTCGGCAACGAGGCCGGCAACGACACCGTCCATGGCGGCGGTGGCAATGACAGCCTGATTGGCGGGGCGGGTGACGATGTCCTGTATGGCGATGCGGGCAATGACACGCTGGCGGGGTCGTCCGGCAATGACCAACTGTTTGGCGGCACCGGCAACGACTCGTTCTCGGTCACCGATCTGGACGGGTTTGACGTCATAGATGCCGGAGAAGAGGCTTACGACGCCGACATCCTGGGGTTTTCGACCGCCGGGACCAACCAAGGGGTCGTGGCTACCTTTGCCGGCACCGGGTCGGGCACTTACGATTACGTCGGCAGCGGTAATGCCTATGGCAATTTCAGCGGCATCGACGCGGTCATCGGCACCGATTACGCCGATACGCTGGATGCGTCGGGCGATACCGGCGGTGTCTCGCTCTATGGCTGGACGGGGAACGATTCGATCATCGGCGGCAGCGGCCGCGACTCGCTGCTGGGGGAGGCGGGGAACGACACGGTGCGGGGGGGCGCCGGCAATGACACCCTCTCGGGCGGGACCGGCAATGACCTGATCGACGGCGGGGCCGATGGCGACCAGATCCTGATTGCGGCCAGTGAGGGCAGCGACACCATTGCCGGTGGCGACACGGGCATCGACTCGGACTTCCTGTCCTTTTCCGGCGCGGGCGTGAATGTGGTCTTTACCGGGGCCGAGGCCGGGACCTACACGATCGGCAGCGGAACCGGCAGCTTTACCGGGATCGAGGGGATCTGGGGCAGCGCCTTTGCCGACACGATCGACGGCGGCTTTAACCAGGCCGCCATGACCGTCAAGGGCTATGACGGCAATGATTCCATCATCGGCGGCGCGGCGGCTGACTTTATCGAAGGTGGTACGGGGGCTGACTCTGTCAATGGCGGGTTGGGCAACGATACGCTGACCGGCGGCGGCGGCAATGACCGGCTGGATGCGGGCGACGGCAACGATTGGGTCTTTGGCGATGCCGGCAATGACACGCTGATCGGCGGCATCGGCGATGATTATCTGATCGACAGTTTCGGCGATGACCTGCACCTGGCCGGCGATGGCAATGACACGATCAACGACAATTACGGCAACGACACGATTGATGCGGGTGCCGGGAACGACACGGTCAATGCCGGCGAGAGCAATGACCGGGTCGACGGCGGCGCGGGCCATGACAGCCTGACGGGTGGCCTCGGCAATGACACGCTGATCGGCGGGGCCGGGGACGACCTGCTGTCGACCGGTGCCGGTTTGGACATCGTCTATCTCAGCGTCGATGGCGGCGGCGACCGCATCACCGATTTTGACATGACGCCGGCCACCGGAACCGCGGGGCGGACCATTGACCAGCTTGACGTGTCAGACCTGCGCACGGCGGATGGGCGGACGATCACATGGGCCGACGTGATTGTCAGCGAGGATGCCACCGGCAACGCCATGCTGATCTTTCCCGGCGGCGAAAGCGTTACGCTGCAAGGGGTTGCGCCAGATCAGGTCGACAGCAAGCAGGAAATGGCGAATATCGGCATCCCCTGTTTCCTGGCCGGAACCCGGATTCTCACCCCCTCCGGCTGGCGTCGGGTCGAGGATCTGCGCGCGGGCGACGCGGTCAAGACCGATACCGGCCCCCAGCAGATCCTCTGGGTGGGGGGGCGCAGGCTGGGTGCCGCCGAACTGGACGCGCATCCCGAATGGCGGCCTGTGGTCATTCGCAGGGGGGGGCTGGGCAATGTTCGTCCGCTGATCCTGTCGCCGCAGCATTGCCTGCTGATGCAACTTGACGGGCAGGAGGTCTTGCTGCGCGCCCGCCATGCCCCGGCAGCACTGGGCGGTGCCTGTCGGGTGGCACGGGGGCGGCGCGCGGTCCATTACCTGCACCTTCTGCTGCCGCGTCACGCGCTGATTTGTGCCGAGGGGGCATGGGTCGAAAGCCTCTGGCCCGGACGGGCCGCGCTGGCGACGCTGGGTCCGCAGGCGGTCCGGTCGATGCTGGCGGCGGCACCGCACCTTGCGCCGCTGATGGCGCGGGGCGCCTGTCCCGAGACGGTTTATGGCCCGATGTGTCGGCCGCTGCTGCGCCGGTCGGTGGTTGCCGCCGCAGGCGGGCGCCTTGTCGCGGTGCAGCGGACCGATCATCCCGCAGTCCCGCCGGTTTGAACCTGACACGCAGATCCGCCCATCGGATGCGGCAGGGGATCAGGGCAGGATCTGCAACCAGATCCAGGTCGTGCCGATCGAAAGGCCGGTTGCGATCAGCACCGCCGAAGCCGCCACACGTTTGGCGACCCCATACATATGCGCAAAGAGATAGGCGTTCACCCCGGGTGCCATGGCCGCCGTAATCACCGCCGAGCGCAGCGCCGGCGCATCCAGCGCAAACACCTGTGTGCCGAGCGTCCAGGCGATGATCGGATGCACCCCCAGCGACGCCGCCACTACCAGCGCAATCGCCAAGCCGTCCCCTTCGGGACGATAGCGGAACAGCACGCCGCCCAGGCCGAACAGGGCGGTGGGGATGGTGGTGCCAGCGATCATCTTCAGCCCGTCGAAGGCAAAGCCGGGCAAGGTCAACCCCGACAGGTTCACCGCAAATCCGGTCAGGATGCCGATGATCAGCGGCTGGGTCAGGATCGAGCGGCCGATTTGCCGGGTCAGCCGGTGCAGGGGCAGGTTCTGGCCGCGGCTGCGGGTCAGCTCCATCGCCACGATCCCCAGCGTATACATGATCGGCGAATGGATCGAGATGATGGCGAAGTTGCCGGCAAGCCCGGCGGTGCCATAGGCGCGCTCGGTGATCGCCACGCCCAGCAGCAACGAGTTGGAGAACAGGCAGGCAAAGCCGATTGCCACTGCATCCGGCCCGGGCCGACCCAAAGCGCGCGCGCCGAAGATCCCCAAGGCAAAGGCCGAAAACGCGCCGATGTAGAATGACAAAAGCAAGCCCGGTTGAAAGGCGGTGCCAAGGTCCATCCCGTAGATCGACACGCCCAGCAGGATCGGCGCGGCGATGTTCTGGGCATAGCGCATCAGCGCATCGACCGCCTCGTCGCCGAAATACCCCCGCCAGCGCGCCAGCCATCCCAGACCGATGATCAGGAACACCGGCAAGATGACGCCGGCCGCGATGGTCATGCGTCGCT
>CAYTMV010000016.1:0-44917 GCA_964439015.1 uncultured Gemmobacter sp. | reverse complement strand
TCCAGTTCATCCGACAAACCCTCCTGGCCGTTGCCGCCTCGAAATAGCGGCAGGGTGGCGCAATTGCAACGTCGGCGCTTACAGCGGGTAGCCCAGCGCCGCGAAATCCCGCGCGTAAAGCCGGGCGATGATCTCTTTGGCGCGCGGTGTCATGCGCGGATCGGCGCGACCGTCGTTCTGGGTGCGGTTGTTGCGCGGCATGGCCTGCACCCGGTCCAGCATCTCGGACGGAATGCCATAACCCTGCATGGCGGCGCGAAAATCCGCATCCAGCGTCTCCAGCCGGAAAAGCCGGTCATAGCGGATGCGGTCCAGCGCCAGCAGCTCGCATTGCAGGGCATAGTGGCTGTCGAAGCCGACGCCATGGCGCTCCAGCCCTTCCAGCATCTGCTCAAAGCTGATGCGGGCCTGCATATGGGCGTTGCCACGATTGACCAGCGGCCAGGATTTTGGCCCCTCCAGAAACTGCCGCAGCTTGCCATACCAATAGATGCCGCGGGCATGGGCCTTGGTATAGCGGTTCAGCTTGTTGTTGTAGTTGGAGAGGATCCGGTCATAGGGATCGCGGATATTGGCCAGGCAAGTAAAATCGGGGTGGCGGTCGCGCGCGGCCAGAACGGCATTGGTGTCCAGCCGGCTGATATGCAGGCCACGGGCGGCCAGCCTGCCATCTGCGCTGGCGGCCCAGGCCAACTTGCGGATTTCGCGGTCACGCGGATCGAAACCGGCCATGGTCAGGAAGATGTTGACCATGCTGGACGAGCCGCATTTCGGCGTCAGAACATAGAAGATCCGCGCGGGCTCGAAGATCACGAGGTTCACGTCGTCCTGCATGGCGGCCTCCATCCGGGGTTTGCGCGGGGATTGGCACGGAACGCCTGCGCTGGCAATCCCGCTTGCCCGCGGGCGGGTGGCGCATTATGCGAGAGGGATGCGAAAATTTGTGGCAACATCCCTGTTTCTGGCCTTGTCGGCCTGTGTGGCGCCCCTCGGCGACCTGACGGCGCCGCTGCGCCGCCAGCCGGTGCTGGGAGGGGCGTTGGTCGTGGCGCCACCGCCCGGATACTGCATCGCCCCGGATGGCGTGACCGAGCGGGAGGATACCGCAATCGTGCTGATCGGGCGCTGTGCCACCTCGCCGGGATCGTCGCCTGCGGTGCTGACCGCGGCGCTGGGCGGGCCGCAATCGGGGCTGGGCGTCGCAGGGGCAGAGGCCGAGATGCTTGAATTCTTTGCCTCGGAAGAGGGGCGCGCGGCGCTGAGTGCGCGTGGACGCGCCGCTGATGTCTCGGTGTCCGAGCGCGTGGCGCTGGATGGCGCGGCGCTGGTGCGCTTTGCCGACCGCGGTGCAAAAAATGGCGCCGACAGCGCGATTCAACCCGAGCGATGGCGCGCTGTCACCGCGCTGCGGGGACGATTGGTGACGCTGACGGTGGCCGGCCCCGCGGCAGACGGGCTGGACCCGGCCGAAGGCCAGGCGCTGCTAAAGGCGTTCCTGGCAGCCATGCGCCGGGCCAATAGCGCAACCTCAGGATAAAAATGTCGATTTTCGACTGAGGATTGACCCTGACGGGGTGACAATCTTAACGGTTTCTCGCAATAGTCGAATCGTCTCCATATCGGATCAAATGCCGACATCGCGCCGCGATTGTATATAAAAGCAAAACAGTAACATGGGCAGCAGGATCGACTCCTTTCTGGATCAGGTGACGCAGCGGCGCTTTCTGCGCCGTTGGCAGCGTTATGCCGACAACAGCGCAGCCCTGCCGGTAGAAAAACTGCGCGACCTGCGGGTCCGGGCGCGGCAGGTCCGCCGGCAGTTGGATCGGGTGATCCATGACGCCGATTATCGCCTCAGCCTGCCGGTGATCGGCTCCAACGCCCTGCGCAGGCCCATGGGGGCCGATTGGGTCTGGCGGCCCGATCTCTGGAAGGGTGAGATCCCGGTGCCGGGATTTGCTTCGGTCCCCTCACGCCAGACGGTCTGTGATGGCGCGACCGTCTTCCACGATTGCCGCCGGTCCGAATTGACGGTTCGCCAGATCCGCAACACGCGCGAAGCCGATCTGGCGCCCTTCGGGTTCCGGATGGATGTGTTCCGTTTCGATGGCTCGTTCCTGTCGCTCGTCATCGACCTGCCGCCCGAGGCGGTGGCGGGCTTGCGTCTCAAGCATATCATCCGGCTCGACCTGATCGTCGAAATGGAAAAGCCGCTGGAAATCTTTGCCCGCTTGAACATCAAGCACGGCCCCAACGTCGAACAGATCGTGCGCGAGGTGCCGTTGCAGGCCGAGGAGGTCATGGTCGAATTCGATCTGGCCTATTCACGGATGAACGAAAAACGTGTTGAACGCCTTTGGGTCGATCTGATCTTCGAGGGGCCCGAGATGAACCAGATCATCCTGCGCGATGTCACCCTGTCGCGCCGTCCGCGCGCCGACCTGTGAGGGAATGATGGCTGACACCGTTCTGACCAAAACACGCATGCGCGCCGGAGTTTGGGAAGGCGTGCTGCGCGCCGAGGGCAATCCGCCGGCGCTGGAGGTCTGGCATCAGCAACAGCGGCTGGACGGGATGCAACTGGCCGAGATCCCCGGACAGCCCGGCCAATGGGCGGTGCGCCTGCCGATCCCCGCGGCGGCTCTGACCGAAGGCACGCAGACCTTCCTCTTCCGCCTTGCCGGCTCGGAGGAAACGCTGGCACAGTTTACCATCGTCACCGGTGTCGCGCTGGAGGACGACATCCGCGCCGAGGTCGACCTGCTGCGTGCCGAACTGGACATGCTGAAACGTGCCTTCCGGCGCCACTGCGTCGAAACTGCGCGCTGACGGCTGGACAGCCCCCGCAACACGGCTATCTGTCTGTCGAACCGGAGGTAGCTGATGAAATATGAAAAGACTGCCGAGGCATTGGCCCGGCTGACACCCGAGCAATACCGTGTGACCCAGGAAAACGGCACAGAGCGGCCATTCTCTGGCGCTTATGACCATCTGTTCGCCCCTGGCCTCTATGTCGATGTGGTTTCGGGCGAGCCGCTCTTCTCCTCGCGCGACAAATTCGATTCCGGTTGCGGTTGGCCAGCCTTTGCAAGACCTGTCGAGCCCGCGCATGTGGTCGAACTGCGCGATACCACCCATGGCATGATCCGCACCGAGGTGCGCTCAGCTCATGGCGATAGTCATCTGGGCCATGTGTTCCCTGATGGGCCGCATGCGCTGGGCGGGATGCGCTATTGTATCAACTCCGCCAGCCTGCGTTTCATTCCCAAAGACCGCATGGAGGCAGAGGGATATGGAGAATGGCTGTCCCTGATTGACTGAGGGCGGAGCGGGGCGCGGCCCCGGACCCCGGGGTATTTGGGTCATGATGAAGTGAGTGTTGTTCATCATGACGGAAATACCCTCTGGGGGTGCGGGGGGCGAAGCGCCCCCGCGGAGGCCGCACAGCCAGGCCTCAGGCCCAGGTCTTGAAGAACCGGTCGGCCGGCGAGAGGGTGAAGATCTCACAGCCTTCGGCGGTGACGCCGATGGAGTGTTCGTATTGTGCCGACAGGGATTTGTCGCGGGTGACGGCGGTCCAGTCATCCGCCAGAACCTTGGTTTCTGGCCGACCGAGATTGACCATCGGCTCGATTGTGAAGAACATGCCTTCCTCCAGCACCGGGCCCGAGCCGGGGCGGCCGTAATGCAGGACATTGGGCGGTGCGTGGAACACGCGGCCTAAGCCGTGGCCGCAGAAATCGCGCACCACCGACATGCGGTTGGCCTCGACATACGACTGGATGGCGTGGCCGATGTCGCCGAAGGTATTGCCGGGCTTTACCGCGGCGATGCCGCGCATCAGCCCTTCATGGGTGACCTCGATCAGACGCTCGGCTTTTCGGGGCAGGTTGCCGGCGACATACATCCGCGAGGTGTCGCCATACCAGCCATCCACAATCACCGTGACGTCGATGTTCAGGATGTCGCCATCTGCCAGCACCTTGGCGCCGGGGATGCCGTGGCAGACCACATGGTTCACGCTGATGCAGGAGGCATGGCGATAGCCCTTGTAGCCGATCGTCGCCGAAATCACGCCTCGGCGACGCACCTCTTCGGTGATGAAGGCATCGATGTCGGCGGTGGTCGTGCCCACCTGCACCAATGGGATCACCGCATCAAGGATCTCGGCCGCAACACGACCGGCGGCACGCATCCCGGCGAAATCGGCCGGGTCATGCAGGCGAATGCCATCCCTTGTGGTGCGTCCGTCCTTGTTCATCGCGCCAGTCCCTTGCTGCTCTGCGGCGATAAATAGCCAATCCTGCCCGCCAACGCCAGTGCCGGGGCTGTGAAAGCCATCGCGCTGCGCTATACCATTGGGCGAAATCGAGGAGGCACGGATGACCAACCCTACTGCGGCCATGCTGGTAATCGGCGACGAGATCCTTTCCGGGCGCACCCGAGACAGCAATGCGCATCATCTGGCGGGTGAGCTGACGCAGCGCGGCATCCGGCTGATGGAGGTTCGGGTCGTGGCTGACGATCAGCCGGCCATCGTGGCTGCGGTCAACGCGCTGCGGGCGGCTTATGACAATGTCTTCACCTCGGGCGGCATTGGACCGACACATGACGACATCACTGCCGATGCCATTGCCGCAGCTTTTGGTGTGGCGATCGACCATCGCGCCGATGCGATGGCGCTGTTGCAGGCGCATTATGATCGGGCCGGCCTGCCCTTTACCGAGTCGCGCAAGCGCATGGCGCGGATCCCCGAAGGTGCGACGCTGATCGAGAATCCGGTGTCCGTCGCCCCCGGGTTTTCCCTGGGCAATGTGCATGTGATGGCGGGTGTGCCCAATATCTTTCAGGCCATGCTCCAAGGGGTTCTGGCGGGCCTTGCGGGCGGCGCGCCGCTGCTTAGCCAGTCGCACCGGGTGTTGCGTCCGGAAAGCGAGATCGCCGAAGGCTTTGGCCGGTTGGCGGCTGAGTTTCCGGACTTGTCGATGGGGTCCTATCCTTTCAACATGCATGGGGTCTTTGGAACCAATCTGGTGATCCGGGGCACAGATGCTGCTCGAATCGATGCCGCGATGGTCCGACTGGTGGAGATGTTTCCGGGATGACCGACGCGCTGTGGTCGGCGATGGAGGCCACCTGGCCCGCGGTGCAGCGTCTCAGGGCCGGCCCCTGGTTGGTGCGTGAGGGGCAGGGTGGCGGCGGGCGTGTCTCCTCCATCACCGCCGAGGATGCGTGGACCGAGGCTGACATTCCTGCCGCAGAGGCGGCTGCGCGCGACTTCGGTCAGCCCGCGGTTTTCATGATCCGCCCGGGAGACGACCAGCTGGATGCCGCACTTGCCGCGCGTGGATATGCCGTCAAGGATCCGGTGTTGGTGATGACCGCTGATCTGGCAAAGCTACCCGATCCCGACTGCGAGTTTGCCAGCTTTCCGCACTGGCCGCCCTTGGCGGTGACCCGTGACATCTGGGCGGAAAACGGTATCGGCGCGGCGCGTCTGGCGGTGATGGCCCGCGCGGCTGCGCCCAAGGCGGCGTTTCTGGGGCGGTGTCAGGACAGGCCGGCCGGTGCGGCCTTTGTGGCGCTGTCCGAGGGAATCGCCATGTTGCACGCGCTGGATGTGGCAAACGCCTTCCGGCGGCGGGGGCTTGGGCGTGACATGGTGCGGAGCGCGGCCCACTGGGCGCGCGAAGCCGGTGCCAGCCAGTTGGCCTTGCTGGTGACCAAGGCCAACACGCCTGCCCGCGCCTTGTATACGGGTATGGGTTTTACCTTGGCCTCAGCCTATCACTACCGGGTCTTGCCATGAGGGGGGCGCTGATCCTTTTGGCCTTGGCCGCAAGCCCCGCGGCGTCGCTGGACCTGCCCTTCCCCGCCCCGGCCGAACTGATGGCCGAGGTGGATGAGGCAGGCGCTGCAGTCATGTTGGCCACGGGCAACTGGACGGAGGGCGGCCTGCCTCGGATTGCGCTCGAGGGGGATGCACTGCAGCGCAGCTGGCGGATCGAGGGCGATTTCACCTCGCTGGCCGTGATGGGGGCGTTGCGTGATGCGGTGGAGTCTGCGGGCTTTCGCATCCTGTACCAATGCGCGGCGCGCGAATGCGGCGGGTTTGACTTCCGCTATGCGATTCCGCTTTTGCCCGAGCCTTTCATGCATGTCGATCTGGGTGATTATCGCTATCTCTCGGCGCGCAAGGGAGAGGCCGGACTGGCGGTGATGGTCAGCCGCTCGGCTGCGGCGGTCCATGTCGAGGTGACCGAAGTTGCGGCGGCCAATGCATCGGCGGCCGTCCCGACTGTCCCTTCCGCCACCACATCCACCGTCCCCACACCCACCGCAAGTCCTGCCCCGCCCGCGACCGGGATCGCCGCGGGTTTGCAGCAGGACGGGCGGGTGGTGTTGGAAGATCTGGCCTTTGCTTCTGGTGCCGGCGCGCTGTTGCCGGGCGACTACCCGTCGCTTGCCGCGCTGGCGGAGTGGCTGGCGGTCAATCCCGAGGCGCGGATCGTGCTGGTTGGCCATACCGACGCGTCAGGTGGCCTCGCGGGCAATGTCGCGCTTTCGAAGCAACGCGCCGCGAGTGTGCGGGCGGCCTTGCTGGCAGTGCCGGGCGTGCAGGCCGCGCAGGTCGGGGCCGAAGGCGTGGGTTATCTGGCCCCGCGGGCGCCCAACCAGACCGAAGAGGGGCGCCAGAAAAACAGAAGGGTCGAGGCGGTTCTCGCCTCGACCAAGTAGGGTCGCACTCTCGCAGACACCCGGTCGCCTCCGGCGCGGGATCACCAGTTGTCGGGGCCCTTTTCCATGAAGTGCCGTGCCAGAAAGTCGATGAAGGCCCGCACCTTCGGTTGGGTAAAGCGGCCCGGCGGATAGACTGCATAGATGCCCAGCGATTCCACGGGAAGGCCGGGAATTGCTTCTTCCACCTGACCCTTGCGCATCGCATCGGCATAAAGGAACGACGGAAGATAGGCGATACCCAGCCCGGCGATCGCCGCATTCAGCAGCGACTGCCCGTCATTGACGGTCAGCCAGCCGTTCGAGCGGACCTGCCGCTTTTCGCCGGACGGGGCCGTGACCTTCCAGACATTGCCATTGGCCTGATTGGAATAATGCAGCAGCTTGTGGTCGTTCAGATCGTCGATCTTCATCGGACGACCGAATTTCTGGAAATAGCTTGGCGCGCCAATCATGCGCTTGGTGGTCTCGGTCAGCTTGCGGGCCCGCAACGAGCTGTCTTCCAGCTCGCCCACGCGGATCGCCATGTCGAAACCTTCAGAGATCAGTTCCACATAGCGGTTGTTCAGGACCATGTTCACGGTGATCTCGGGATATTCCAGCAGAAAATCACCAAGGATTGGCGACAGCAGGTTCACGCCGAAATCCGTCGCCACGCTGATCCGCAACAGCCCGGACGGCGCGGATTGCATAGAGGTAACCAGCGCGTCGGCCTCGCCGGCGTCGTTCAGCACCCGACGGGCGCGGTCGTAATAGGCCAGTCCGATCTCGGTAGGTGAGACACGTCGGGTGGTGCGGTTCAGCAGGCGAGCGCCCAGACGGGCCTCCAGCGCCGAGACGTGCTTCGACACGGCCGATTTGGAAATGCCCATCTTTTTGGCCGCATCGGTAAATCCGCCCTGATCCACCACGGTGGCAAAGGCTTCCATCTCGGTCAGTCGGTCCATTGTCGTCCCCATGCAGGTAATGCGGGTTGCAGCACCGGTATTGACTGCCGAATGGGGCGAGATCGGGGCGCGGGCGCGACCAAGCAAGGGAATCTCGGAGGATCGTTGAAGGCAGGGAAACGCCGAAAGCGCCAGCAGGCAATGGACTTGGCGCCGCGGCGGCGGTAACAGGACGCAGTTTATTGACAGGGGTTCTTGATGCTCAGCCGTGCCACCGGGCTTTTCCGGCGCTATCTGGCCCAGCACCTGTGCCTGGTTCGGCGCGGACCGGACCTGACGTCGGCAGGGCTGGCGGCATCCAGTCGTCTGCGCCTGACCCCATCGCATCTTCATCTGACGGTTCTGCCGGATCAGGCCCCCGCGGAAGCCGAGTTCTGGCTGGTGGATGCGGATGGCTTTCGCAGCCGCCTGATGCCAGAGCCGCCTGCCCCGCATGAGGCACCGCAACTGGCGGTTTCGGTGCCGCGACGGGCTGGAATGTGGCGGCTGGAGGAGGCGCATTCGGGCGCCTCTGCCCCCCTTTCCCTGCCGGGGCGTGGGTCAGAGGTGCTGGCCGCGCTGGCGCTGATACCGCGCTTTGGCCGTGGTGTGCTGCGGGCGCTGCCGCTGATCCAGGAATGGCGGCGCAGCGGCGATCCCGCCTTGCGCCCCGCCATCCGCCGCGCCCTCGGCTTGGGGACCGAGCCGCACCGGATCGAGATCGACGCGCGGCTATTCGTGGCCCCGCTGTCCGCACCTGTCAGCCCGCCCCCGCCGGGCGTGACGATCATCCTGCCGGTCTACAATTCGTTCGAGTTGCTGGAGGAAGTGATCGACCGGGTGGAGGCCCATACCGACCTGCCCTTCCATCTGATCGCGATCGAGGATGCCTCGCCCGATCCGCGCGTGCGGCCCTGGCTTGCGGCGCGTCTCGCCCGGTTGGGCGAACGCGCGACACTGATCGAAAATGCGCAGAACCTGGGCTTCATCGGCAGCGTCAATCGTGGTTTCGCGTTGGCGATCCCGCGGGGCTGGCCGGTGGTGCTGCTGAATTCTGACGCCTTCGTGCCGAAGGCCTGGGCTGCGCGGTTGGTTGCACCGTTGATGGAGAACCCGCAGATCGCCAGCGTCACGCCGATGTCCAATGATGCCGAGCTGATGACCGTGCCCGTGGTCTGCGCGCCGCATCCGCTGGTGCCGGGGCAGGGTGATGCGCTGGATGACGTGGCCGCGGGTTTTGTGCCCGGCGCCTGTCGGGTCGAGATGCCGACGGGCGTGGGATTTTGCATGGCGATGGCTGTGGACTGGTTGAAGCGCGTGCCGCAATTCGACACCGTCTTTGGCCGTGGCTATGGCGAGGAGGTCGATTGGTGCCAGCGCGTCGCGGGTTTGGGCGCGCGGCATATCGGCCTGCCCGGCCTGTTTGTCGAACATCGGGGCGGCGCATCGTTCGGCTCGGTGGAAAAGCAGGCGCTGATCGCGCGCAACAATCAGGTGATCGAAACCCGCTATCCGCGCTTTCCTGTCGAGGTGCAGGGCTTTTTGGCCGAAGACCCGCTGGCCACGCCGCGGCTGGCGCTGGCGCTGGCCTATGCCGGCGGGCGGGCGCGCGGGGCGTTGCCGCTATATGTAGCACATTCCATGGGCGGTGGGGCCGATATCTGGCTGCAGGGGCGCATGGCTGCGGATATGGCGGCGGCGGGCCCGGGGGCTGCGCTGGTGCTGCGTCTGGGCGGGCCGCGCCGCTGGCGGCTGGAGTTGCATCTGCCCGAGCAACCCGTGCAAGCCGGCGAGACTGACGATGCTGCGCTGATCGCCCGGCTTTTGGCGCCGCTGCCGGCGTTGCGGCTGGTCTATTCCTGCGCGGTGGGCGATGCCGATCCGGCAGGATTGCCCGATGCGCTGCTGGCGCTGCTGCGACCGCAGGATGATGCCGAGATCCTGTTTCACGATTTCTACCCGCTCAGCCCGTCCTATACGCTTCTGGATAGCGAAGGGCGGTTTCGTGGCGTCCCGGCCGCTGACGATGTGGACCCCGCGCATCAGACCCGCCGCCCGGATGGTCGCCCGGTCAGTCTGGCGGAGTGGCGGGCGGCGTGGGGGCGGTTGGCGGCGCGCGCTGAATGGCTGACGGCATTTTCTGCCGACAGTGCCGGGCATGTGGCGGCTGCATGGCCCGACCTCAAGGATCGGATCCGCTGCCTTCCGCATCACCTGCACTCGCCGGTGCCCCATATTGATCCGCCTGCCCCGGGTCAGCCTTTCGCAGTGGCGGTTCTGGGCAATATCGGCTTTCAGAAAGGCATCACGCTGGTTGCGGATCTGGGCGCGCGGCTGGCGCAGGTTTCTGGCGGGCCGCGGCTGGTGGTGATCGGCAATACCGATCCGGCCTATACCCTGCCCGCCTCGGTCAAGGTGCATGGCGGCTATGCGCTGGCCGATCTGCCGCATCTGGCGCGCCATTACGGGATCGGCGCCTGGTTGATCCCGTCGATCTGGCCGGAAACCTTTTCCTATACAACGCATGAGGCGCTGGCGACCGGACTGCCGGTGATCGGCCTCGGTCTTGGCGCGCAGGGCGCGGCGCTGGCCGCACATCCCAACGGCCATGTGGTGGCGCTGGACGAGGCGTCGGTGATGGTCCAGAACCTTGCGCAAGTGATCCTGACCCTTGCAGAAGGCCAAGCGCGATGAGCGTCCTTTCCGTTTCCGTAAAACGTCTGTCCAAGGCCGGGGTCGAGGTTCTCAGCCGGGGCATGCTGCCGTCGGTCCGATTGCCGCGAAAGACCCGGATCGAAGCCCCGGCCGGTCTGAAATGGACCGAGGTCGGCCATTCGTTGAACCTGGGTGCCTTTTCCTATCAGGTCTCGGGTTATCTGTTTGCCGCGCGGGTCGGGCGCTATTGCTCTTTCGGGGAAGAGGTGCAGATCGGCAGGCAGGATCACCCGACCAGTTGGCTGAGTTCCAGTCCGTCCTTCTACATGGGTGGGCGGCTGTTCGAGTTGGGCGACGGTTTCAACGGCGCCAAGGAATTTGCGAGCTTTGCGCCAAAGCCCGCTGCACCGCATACCACGCTGAAGGTCACGCGGATCGGCCATGATGTCTGGATCGGCCATGGTGCGACCATCCGTGCGGGCGTCAGCATCGGTACCGGCGCGATCGTGGCCGGCGGCGCGGTGGTGGTCAAGGATGTGCCGGCCTATGCGGTGGTGGCCGGCAATCCTGCCGTCATCAAGAAATTCCGTCTGCCACCCGAGCAGATCGGCCGTCTGCTGCGGTCGCGCTGGTGGCGGTTTGCGCCTTGGCAACTGGCGCATCTGGATGTCACCAATCCGTTGGAAGTGATGAAGGGAGTTGAGGCAATGGCGGATGTGCCGGCCTTTGAGCCTTCTGTCGTGGATCTGTCTTCGGGAGCGTGGGGATGAGGTTGCCGCGCTGGCTTGCCGCCCCGGCCGGGCGCGGCTTTCTCGACGAACTGACCGCGAAGGGCGACCATGAGGTCGAAATTTCGACCCTGTTTCAGGGGCGCATGTCGCCCAATGATGGAAAACGGCTGGACTGCGGGCTGACGGTGATGGGCTTCACCAACCGCTGCGGCTCAAACCTGCTGGCGGATTATCTGGTCCAGACTGGCCGGTTTGGCGGCTTTGGCGAGTCGCTGAACCCTCCGGTTGTTGCCAGTTTCAGCGCACGCTCAGGCGC
Source organism: uncultured Gemmobacter sp. (assembly GCA_964439015.1). Taxonomy (GTDB): domain Bacteria; phylum Pseudomonadota; class Alphaproteobacteria; order Rhodobacterales; family Rhodobacteraceae; genus Gemmobacter. The sequence goes on along the minus strand of CAYTMV010000016.1, from coordinate 33,551 downwards.
AGACAGCCTGCCGGCCTACCTCGAGACGCTTGCAGAAAACCTGAACTGCGGGCCTTCCCGCGATCTGGGGGTAAAGGCCTCGGCGGATCAGCTCGCGATGCTGATCCGACACGGTGTTCGCACGATGTTTGCCAGCTTCCGCGTGATCCATATCTGGCGACAGGACCTGCTGGAACAGGCGGTATCCTTTGCCATTGCCAATCGGACCAAACGCTGGACCACCCGGCAACAGGCAGCCGTGCAGGATGTCGCCGAGATGGAACTCGATCCGGTGCAGATCGAGCGGATGATGCGGGCGATCCAGCAATCCAACAACAGGATCGCGGCGATGGTGTCGGTTCTGGGCACCCGCCATGCCAGCCTGTCCTATGAAGAGCTGACCGCCGCGCCAGGGCAGGCTGTCCGGCGCATCTGCACCGCGCTCGGCGAGGATCTGGGCGACTGGCGGCCGCGCGCACCAAAGATCGAAAAGCAGGCCGACGCCCTGAACGCGCGGCTGGTCGCCGAGTATCGGCAACTGGCACGAAAAAATCTGAGTGGTCCGTCCTGATCGGGTGCCGGGGCGACGGGCGATTGCACATTTGCCGCCGCGGGACTAAGAGGAAGTCAAGCACGAGTTGAGGGTCACATGAAACTTCTTGTCACCGGCGGTGCCGGCTTCATCGGATCGGCCGTGGTGCGGCTGGCGGTTGCGCGGGGGCATCAGGTGGTGAACCTCGATTGCCTGACCTATGCGGCCAATCTCGAGAATGTGGCGATGGTGGCGCAGTCGCCGCTCTATCGCTTCGAGCAGGTGGATATCCGGGATCGTGCGGCGCTGGACCGGGTGTTTGCCGCCCACAGCCCCGATGTCGTGATGCATCTGGCGGCGGAGAGTCATGTGGACCGCTCGATCGACGGGCCGGGCGATTTCATCGAGACCAATATCACCGGCACCTTCAATCTGCTGGAGGCGGCCCGGGCCTATTGGACACGGGCGGGCAAGCCCGCGACCTTCCGCTTTCATCACATCTCGACCGATGAGGTGTTTGGCAGCCTGGGCGCCACCGGCCAGTTCACCGAAACCACGCCCTATGACCCGCGCAGCCCCTATTCGGCCTCCAAGGCGGCCTCGGACCATCTGGTCCGCGCCTGGCACGAGACCTACGGCCTGCCGGTGGTGCTGACCAACTGCTCCAACAATTACGGCCCCTATCACTTCCCGGAAAAGCTGATCCCGGTAGTGATCCTGAACGCGCTGATGGGCAAGCCGATCCCGGTCTACGGCGCGGGCGAGAATGTGCGCGACTGGCTGTTTGTCGAAGATCACGCCGATGCGCTGTTGCTGGTGGCCGAAAAGGGCGAGAACGGCCGCAGCTACAACATCGGCGGCGAGAATGAGCGCCGCAACATCGACCTCGTGCGCACGATCTGCGCGCTGATGGACGAGATGCACCCCGCGGGCGCCCCGCATGACCGGCTGATTACCTTCGTCACCGACCGTCCGGGCCATGATGCGCGCTATGCCATCGACCCGTCGCGCATCCGCGAAGAACTGGGCTGGCGCCCGTCGGTCACGGTAGAAGAGGGGCTGCGCCGCACGGTGCGCTGGTATCTGGACAATGAGGCCTGGTGGCGCCCGCTGCTGGAGCGTCAGGGCGTCGGTCAGCGGTTGGGCAAGGCCTGAGCGATGCGGGTTCTGGTCTTTGGTCAGACGGGTCAGGTGGCGCGCGAGTTGCAGCGCCGTTTGCCGGATGCCACCTATCTTGGCCGTGACCGGGCCGACCTGTCTGACTCTGCCTCTTGTGCTGCCGCGATTGCCGGTGGCACCTGGGATGCGGTGATCAATGCCGCGGCCTGGACGGCGGTGGACAAGGCCGAGACCGAAGAGGCCGCGGCCACGGTGGTGAATGGCGCGGCGCCGGGCGCGATGGCGCGGGCCTGTGCTGCGCGCGATATCCCGTTTCTGCATGTCTCGACCGATTATGTCTTTGACGGCAGTGGCGACCGGGCTTTCGCTGTCGATGGTCCCACCGCGCCGCTGGGGGCTTACGGTCGCTCGAAACTGGCGGGCGAGCGTGAGGTGCAGGCGGCTGGCGGTCGGTGGCTGATCCTGCGGACCTCGTGGGTGTTCTCGGCCCATGGCAGCAATTTCGTCAAGACCATGCTGCGGCTGGGGGCCGAGCGCGAGTCGCTGAACGTGGTCGCCGACCAGGTCGGCGGGCCGACCCCGGCCGCGGATATCGCCGCGGCGCTGGTCACGATGGCGCGGGCCATGGCGGCGGGGCAGGCCGGCGGCATCCAGCATTTCAGCGGCGCGCCGGATGTGAGCTGGGCCGACTTCGCCCGGGCGATCATGGCCGGCGCGGGCCTTTCCTGCCGGATCGAAGACATCCCCTCCAGCGCCTATCCGACCCCGGCGCGGCGGCCCCTCAATTCACGACTGGATTGTTCTGCCTTGCGCGCCTTCGGCCTGTCGCGGCCGGATTGGCGGGTGGGGCTTTCCGATGTTCTCAAGGAGATATTGCCATGACACAGCGCAAGGGCATCATTCTGGCCGGCGGCTCGGGCACGCGGCTTTACCCGATCACCATGGGCGTGTCGAAGCAGCTTCTGCCGATCTATGACAAGCCGATGATCTATTATCCGATCTCGGTGCTGATGCTGGCCGGGATCCGCGAGATTGCCATCATCACCACGCCCGAGGATCAGGCACAGTTTCAGCGCCTGCTGGGCGATGGCAGCCAGTGGGGCCTGTCATTTACCTGGATCGTGCAGCCGTCGCCGGACGGGCTGGCACAGGCCTATCTGCTGGCGCAGGACTTTCTGGCGGGCGCGCCCTCGGCGATGGTGCTGGGAGACAACATCTTTTTCGGCCACGGTCTGGGCAGTCTGCTTGCCGCGGCGGATGGGCGGCCGGATCAGGCCACGGTCTTCGGCTATCGCGTGGCCGACCCCGAACGGTATGGCGTCGTGGATTTCGACTCCGCGGGCCGGGTGCGCCACATCATCGAAAAGCCCGAAGTGCCGCCTTCGCATTACGCTGTCACGGGTCTCTATTACCTCGACGGGCGTGCCCCGGAGATGGCCGCGCGCATCACCCCCTCGCCGCGTGGCGAGCTGGAGATCACCTCGCTGTTGGAGCTGTATCTGGCCGAAGACCGGTTGACGGTAGAGCTGATGGGCCGCGGCTATGCCTGGCTGGACACCGGCACCCATGGCAGCCTGCTGGACGCCGGCAACTTCGTGCGCACGCTGGAAAAGCGTCAGGGCACCCAGGTCGCCTGCCTGGAAGAGATCGCGTGGGAAAAGGGCTGGATCAGCGCCGCCCAGCTTGAGGCACAGGCTAAACGGCAGGCCAAGAACGACTACGGGCAGTATCTTTACAGCTTGCTCAACGGTTGACGGCGGGCTGCGGTCCGCCGCCTACGTCGGCTTTCGGTTGACGTAGTTTCTTGTCTTCCGTAGGCAGATGGGTGAAAAGGCCGCAACCTCCGATCTGCCATCCTTCAGGATATCCCATGACGCTTCCCGCCATCGTTCCGGTCCGTGCCCATCTCGATGCCCGAGGCTCGTTGGGTGTCATCGAGCAGTCGGACATGCCGTTTCAGGTGCAGCGCGTCTATTATCTGTTCGACGTGCCGATCGGCGCCGTTCGCGGTGAGCATGGTCACAAAAAGCTTGAGCAGTTGATGATCTGCATGCACGGCAAGGTGGAGATCACGCTGAACGATGGCTCGGGCCAGTATCACTTCACGCTGGACACCCCGGCCAAGGCCTTGCATGTGCCGCCGGGTCTGTGGCGCAGCCTGAAGTTTCTTGAACCCGGCACGGTGGTCTGCGTTCTGGCTTCGCGGCCCTACGAAACCGAAGATTACATCTACAGCTTCGAAGAATATCTCGTCTGGGCGCGCGCACGTCGCGAAGGCGCTTCCGCTGCAGGGGGCAGCAAAGAATGAAGTTCCAATTCCTTGATGTGGCCTTTACCTATCGCACCTTGAAGGCAGATATGGATGCCGCCTATGCGCGGGTGATGGAGTCGGGCTGGTATATCGGTGGCGCCGAACTGGCGGCGTTCGAGGCCGAGTATGCGGAATATTGCGGCGCTGCGCATTGTGTTGGCGTGGACAATGGCCTGAACGCGCTGGTCCTGCCGCTGAAGGCGCGCGGGATTGGTGCCGGGGACGAGGTGATCGTGCCGGCCAACACGTTCATCGCCACCTGGCTGGCGGTTGCGATGGCTGGTGCCACGCCGGTGCCGGTTGATGCTGAACCGGTGACCATGAACATCGACCTTGATCTGGTGGCGGCAGCTATCACGCCCCGGACCAAGGCGATCATGCCGGTTCACCTTTATGGCGCTCCGGTGGCCTTTGCGAAACTGCGCGCTTTGGCGGCGCAACATGGGTTGATGCTGATCGAGGATGCGGCGCAGGCACAGGGGGCTGCGGATGGCGGCATCCGCACGGGCGCGCTGGGCGATGCGGCTGGGTTCAGCTTTTATCCCGGCAAGAACCTCGGCGCCTTTGGCGATGCCGGCGCGGTCGTGACCAATGACGCCGATCTGGCCGACCGGATGCGGATGCTGAGCAACTATGGCTCGCGCGTCAAATACGAACATGAACTGGCGGGGGGCAACTCGCGCCTCGATCCGCTGCAGGCAGCCTTTCTGCGCGTCAAGCTGAAGCATCTGGATGGATGGAACACCCGTCGGCGCGAGATTGCTGCGATCTACAACGCCCGGCTTTCCGGCAATGGCGACCTGACCCTTCCCGGCGTCGCGGACGGCACGGACCCGGTCTGGCACCTTTATGTGGTGCGGCACCCGGCCCGTGACGCGTTGCAAAAGGCCTTGGCTGAGCGCGGCGTGCCAACCGCCCTGCATTATCCGATCGCCAATCATCACAGCGGCGCTTTCAAGACCGAATTTGCCGGCGCGTCCTTCCCCGTGACCGAGGCCATCTGCTCCACATGTCTCAGCCTGCCGATCGGCCCGCACCTTTTGGTGCAGGAGGCTGAAGAGATCGCCGGGATCGTGCGCGACTGCGTCGCCGGTCTTTGAGGGCAGGGCGGATGGGCATCGCGCCGCTCGACAGCCCGGCGATCCGGTTCGAGGCGGCGTTCGAGGCCGCCGGGCGCAGGTCTGGCGCATCGGCCGCCTTTGCGGCGGAACTGGATGCGCTGGCTGTCGATCTTGACGGTGCCCGGCCGAAAGAGGCGGCGCTGATCGGTCTTGACCGACCGGTGACGCTGCATGTCGCGCCGCTTTTCAGCCCGTTCGATGCCGGTCTGACGCGTCTGCTGGAGGTCATCCGCGCCCGCCCGTGGGAGCGCCATCTGGTCCTGTTGACGGGGCAGGGGCCGCGTGTGGCCGAGCTGCAGGACCGGATTGCCGATGCGGGTGGGGCTGCGCTGGCGGCTGACCAATCCCTTGGCGCATGGGATGGCTGGCTGTGGCTGATGGCCAAGCTGGACGCAATCGCGGCCCAGAGGGTCATGGTGCATCTGTCTGCCTCTGACCTGTCTGCGCGACTGGCGCTGCGGTTGCTGGCGCCGGTCTATGGGGCGCGGCTGTATCTGTTGCAGCCTGCGGGTCTTGCGGTTGACCTGCTGCCGCGCGTCACGCATCTGGTGGACAATCCGGCAGCCCGGCATGCGCTGCGCGCGCAGGCGGCGGATCAGCGGCTTCGGGTGGGTGTATTGTCTGCGGTCTTTCGGCCTTCCCGAAAGATCCCCTCGCCCGATTTGCCGGACCCACCGCCCCTTCCCGGTCCAGGCCGCCGCGCGGCGGTCCACTGGCGGATTGCCAGGGTCAAGTGGCGGCTGAGATGGCTAAGGGCGCGGGTCGAGCGGCGTCTGGCGCGCAGCCACCTCTCCGGCCTGACCTGGCAGGCGCGGGTGCTGTTGGCGCGCATGCAACTGATTGCCGGCAGCCGTGGCAAGGTGACGGTCACCGCCGGATGCGACGCCGATCTGGGCGGCATGGATGCCGACCAATTTGCTGCGGTTCTGATCGCGGTCTTGCGCACAACCGGCGGTCAACACCTGCATCTGGGGCAGATATCGGCCCACTACCAGCGGGCGGTAGAGAGGGCATTCTCGGAGGCAGGACTCAAGCCCGACAGCATCAGGTTCCAGCCCGGCAGCCGATTGACCGAGGCGTTCCGCAGCGCGTCCCCCGGCCTGTTGCTGGAACTGCCGGCAAGGGCGGATGCAGTTACACAGGCAGCGCGCGAGGCGCAGTGGCTGGGCATGCCGACCGTGGGGCATGTGGCCGATGCCACGGCAGAGACTGTGGCGGCCAGAGCGCAAACCGTCTTCGCCGCGGGCTCTGCGGCACGGTTTACACAGGTTCTGGGCGGGCGCCGGTCCCGACGGCACGCCGATCCGTCGCGCTTTGCCCGGCGGCTGAATGCGATCATCGCCGCGTCAGAAGGCCGGCTGTCGCGCGCAGCCGGCCCGCAGGCCGCGCCCAGACAGGACGATCTTGCCGCGTTGTTTGACGCGCCGCATTACCTGGGCCAGCTGCCGCCATCTGCGCGGGAGAGTGCCGCCAAGGATCCGCTGGGCCACTATCTGACGGTGGGCGAAGGGTTGGGCCATCATCCCCACCCGCTTTTTGATCCGCGTCTGGCCGCGCGCAGCATGACGCAATCGGCAGGTGACGGGGCCGAATGGCCTGCCCAAGACGGGCAGAGCGTTCTGGCGCGCTATCTGGCATCGGGCGGGGGCGCGCAGCCGCACCAGTTTTTCGATCCGGAACATTATCTGCGCCAGTTGACCGTGCGGCCTGAAGCGGCGGTGCTGCAGGATTTCCTCGACCGCGGCCTCTCTGATCGGATCAGTCCGCATTCCCTGATCGAGCCCGGCTTCCTGGCCAGTGGAAAGGGTGGCGACTTTGGTGCCCTGCTGTTTGCCTGGTTGCGCGGGGAGGCGGGATTTACCGCCTCGTCTTATCCCTTGTTCGATGCGGGATCGTATCTCGCAGGCGATGCCAATAACCGATTGCGTCATGCCGCGCCCAATCTGCTTTGGGCGCATCTGATCGAGGGCAATCTGACCCGGCGGCACCCCCATCTTCTGGTCTGGCCGGAAGAGATCGAAAAGCAGCGCCCCGGAACGCTGGTTTCAGCCGTGTCGGTGACCGGCTTGATCGCGCAAAACCGGTTGGGGTCGGCCAATACCCATCCGTTGGTCGACACGGCGCATATCCTGTCTCAATGCGGGTGGCTGGCCCAGACAACGCGCCATCCGCTGCGGCACTATCTGGAAAGTGGTGTGGCCGAGAATTTCGACCCGCATCCGTGGTTTTCGACCCAGTTCTACCTTTATGCCAATCCCGATGTGGCGCGCAGCGGGATGAATCCCTTGCTGCATTATCTGCGCGGTGGCGCGACCGAAGGGCGGCATGCCCATGCGTTCTTCAACGGGCCGGCCTATTACCACATCTACCTTCAGGCGCATGTTCTTGCGGGTGAGGATCACGCGCCGGAATTGCAGGATTATGTGCAGCGTGGGGCGGGCCTGTTCTGGTCAACCCTGCCGCAAGATGACGGGTTGCGCCGCTTGCGCATGGATACCGCCTTGGCGCAGTTTGCACAGAACCCTGAGGACCGGGCCGGGATCTCGGCACGGATGATGCGTGAGGCGATGCACCCGCCCACCGGCGCGGGGCATCCGGCCTTGATCGCCGAAACCCGGGAATTGCGGGTCGAGACGCCGCCCGAGGGGGGCGAGGTGCAGGCCCTCATGCAGTTTGCGCCGGCTGCCACCGTCTCGGTGGCGCGTCCTTCCGTGGTTGCGGCGCGGCATGTTTCTGCGCCGTCGGGGCAGTATCAGGTGCCGGCTGTCGATGCGGGTCTCTACCCGGATGCGGTGGTGGTGGCTGGCAATGATGGCTTCATCACCGCCAGCGGCGTCTGGCAGGATCACGGTCTGGCCAGCTTTGACCCTTCATCGATGGAGCCCAAGGGCAATGCGGCCGTGGTCGCGGTTGCAGGCGACAGGGCGATGATCCGCCGGTATCGCGATGGCGGCATGATCCCGGAAGGGATCTTCTGCTGCGGAAGTTATTCGCGCAACTATTACCATTTCCTGATCGAGACGCTGCCGCGCGCGATCTTTGCGGCGCGCCTTGCCCCCGCCGGCACGCCGATCCTGACCGATGACGACATGCCGGCGCAGCATTATCAGGCTTTGCGGCTGATATTGCCCGATCATCCGATCCTGCGGCTGGCAAGGCATCGCAGTTATCATGTCAAGCGGCTCTGGGCCGGGTCTATGCCCAACAGTTTTCAGGACGCTTTCCTGAAGGCAGATGTGCCGGTGGATGCGGTGCGGGTCCACCCGCAGATCCTGCGGCTTTATGCCGATCTGGCGCGCCGGCTGTGGCCTGTGTCTGCAGAGCGTGAACGTTTGCCGCGCCGGCTGCTTCTGCAGCGCAACAGCCGTTGGCGGCAACTTTTGAACGCCGATGCCCTGATCGCGGCCATGGCGCGGCGCGGTTTCGAGGTGCGCGATCCGGCAAGGATGTCCTTTGCCGACCAGATCCGCGCCATCGCCAACGCTGATGCCATTGCCGGGCAAAGTGCCGCATACTTTGCCAATATCGCCTTTGCCCGACCCGGAGCGGAAGTTTTCGCGCTGTTTTCCAATGCGCCGGGCACCAATTTCAACCTTTGGCCGGTGCTGGGCGCACCGCTGGGCGTGCGGGTGGTCAATGTCGTCGGGTGGCGGATCCCGGGATCAACCGGTGGCGCCGCGCCCGAGGCGCATGAACATTTCACCGTGCCACCACATCTGTTGACCTCGTTCTTCCCGCTGGCCGAAAGCAATCTGCAGGTCGGCGCCGCGCTGGATGCGCTGCACTGGGCCGGCGCCGAGGCGGAAGCCCTGACCTCGGCCTGGTCCACGGTTTCCACGCCCACGCCCGAGGGGTTTGACGCGCGGCTGTTGACGCTGCGTCGTGCGGCGGTTGCGGGGGTGATGGAGGCATCGGAGAATGACCTGCCAAAACTGCTGCAGCATCCGCTTTTCAGTGATCCATGGACCACATTGAAATCGGGTCTGCGCGCTGCGGCCGAACATGATGCGCAAGAACGTACCGCCATAGCGCAGGTCATGGATGCCCTGGGCCGCCTGTCCGATCCGGCGGCCGCACCGCTGCCGGCACCCGACGCGCGGCGGACAGTGCTGCTTGCGATGCTGTTGCTGCCGGCATGGAAGGCACCGCTGGTCGCGCGGCCCGAAACCCTTCCCGACGACGTTCTGGCGCATTATCTGCGCTGGCTGGCGCAATCCCCCTTCCTGTTCCGCGCAGGTGAGGATGAGGGCTATGTCGCCTATTGCGCCCGGCTGCTGGACTGGATCGACCGGCAGATGGATGATGACCGTCCGGCCGAATTGCGGGCAGCGGTGGCCAGGATGGCAGGGGGGCTGGACATGAGCCAGCTGTTCCTGATCGAGGCTCCGCTGGCCCCGGTCTTTGCCGCTCGCAACCGGGTGTTGGAGCGGATCGCCGTGCGTCAGGGCGGCACGGGCCGCCCCCGTCCCCGTGCGTCTGACGGCAGTGAGGGGCGGGTGCGCGTCGGCGTGCTGTTCCGCACCTTTGAAAAGGGGCCGGACAGCGAGGCGGTCGTGGCGATGTTCCGCGCCTTTCCGCGCGACCGTTATGAGGTCTTTGGCTATTCTGTCGGCTTCAAGGACCGGGTTGTGACTCCCGATCCGGTGTTTGACCGCGAGATGGACGAGGCGATCGAACACCGACGCCTCATTGCCAATACGGCGCCGGAAATGCGCGCCCAGATCCTTGCCGATGATCTGGATGTCTTTGTGCTGGCAAATGCCACCACCTACGGCATCCAGGCTCAGGAACTGGCGCTGTATCACCGGGTGGCGCCGGTGCAGATGGTCACCAATTCGCATCAGCCACAGCCCCCGGGCTTCCCGTCGTTCGACGCCTTTTTCACCGGCCTGTCCGACCACCCGGATCACGAGATCGACCAGGCGGAATGTCCTGAGCGACTTTTGCGTCGCAAGGGGCCGGTCATCTGCTACATGCATTCGCTGAAGCCACGCCCCAACCCGCCGCTCGACCGTGCGGCGCTGGGGCTGCGCGACGAAGATGTGGTGATGTTCAACGCGGGCTCGATGCAGAAGCTGCGGCGCGAATGTCTGATGACCATGATGCGGGCCGTGCAGGAAGTGCCGAATGGCATCCTGATGCTGGCCCCCTACAATCCCGGCTGGGCAGGCCGGGCGCAGGCCTTTGCCTTCAACCGTCAACTGCGCGAGACCGCGGCCGAGGTCGGGCTGGACATGGCGCAGATCAAGGTTCTGGGCGAGCTGACAGTGGCCGAGGCCGAGGCGGCGCTGTCCTGCGCCGATCTCTACCTTACGCCCTTCCCGCATGGCGGGGCGACGATGGTGCATCTGGCGCTGATCTACGGCGTGCCGCCCGTGGTGCTGCGCCGCCGCTCGTCCCGCTCGATCGACCAGTTCATTGTCGAGAGTGTGGGGCTGGGCGAGCTTCTGGCGGACACGCCTGACGAGTATGCGGCGATGGCGCGGCGTTTGGGGCGTTCGCCTGAGGATTTGGAAAAGCTGCGTGGGCATGTTTTGCAGGCCGTGAAGACACCCGTCTTCGTGGACAATCCGCAATACTCGCGCGATATTGAGGCAGCCCTTTCCGACCTTCTGGCGCAGGCAAAGTGCCATCCGCAGACATGACACCGTTGAGGCAGCCTACATGACCGACACCCAATCTCCTGCTCCTTCGTCGATTGCCGCGCAGGCTCCTGTTGATGGCTGCTCGACGCGACTGCGTCTGGTCCGAGAAGACGACGCCGAGTATATCTGGGGTCTGCGCATGGACCCGGCCTACAATACGCACTTGTCCACTGTCAGCGGCACGGCTGAAGATCAACGCAACTGGATTCGCGGCTATAAGCAGCGCGAAGCGGCAGGAACTGAGTATTACTTTGTGATCGAACGGCTGGACGATGGCCGGCGTTGTGGGGTGGTGCGGGTATACGGAATTGCGGACGGCGCCTTTACCTGGGGCAGCTGGATTCTGGATGCCAACAAGCCGGCGAAGGCCGCGTTGGATACCGCGCTGTCGATCTATCGCTTTGCGTTTGACAGGCTCGGGCTGAACCGCGCCGTTTTTGATGTCCGCCGTAGTAACGAACGCACATTGGCTTTCCATGACCGGTTTGGAGGCCAGCGCACTGGCGCAGATGAAGAGAACATCTATTACGAGATTCCTGTCGAGAAGTTCAGGGATTTGGCGCCGAAGCTTACGGCGGCTTTGGCACAGTAAGGTCTTGATCTGATGAAACGCCTTTACCTGCATATTGGCCAGCCCAAGACGGCAACGACCACTATCCAGAGCTTTTTGGCAAGTAATCAGCAGGCGCTAATGCGACAGGGGTGGCTATACCCGAAATCGATTCGACAGCACCTCGCGCATCATCCCTTGGGAAATTTTTTTCGTGAAAAGCCATTGTATTGGGTAAAGCAAGCCGACCCGGTCTTTAATATGAGGATGCTGCGCGCTGAGGTGGATGCAGCAGGTTGCCAGAATGTCATAATGTCGACCGAGACGCTCTTTTTTGCAAAAGATGTTCGAAAATTTAAAGATTACTTTGACGGCTTTGAAGTTTTTCCTGTAGTTTTTCTGCGCAGGCAAGATCATTGGTTTGAAAGCGCCTTCCGTGAGCAATTGAAGAACGGCGCAATCCGTCCACATATGCCGAACATTGTTAAGAATGTTGAGAACTTTCTTAAGAATGTTGGCGCCTCTCTCGACTATTCCAAGATTCTCAGGGGTTGGAGTGAGACTTTTTCCGGGCGCGTCATCGTGATTCCTTTCGAGAAAACAGCGGAAAGGAAGCCGGTTGAACTGAAGTTTCTTGAAGCAATTGGCGCAGTGAATCTTGTTGATCTTGAGCCCACGGAGGCCCAGAACGAGTCCTTCAACCGCGACGCCTTGACTTTCTTCTCCGGATTCTCTGACAGGCCCAGAATTGGTCTGAAGTATGAGATTTTCAAAAATGTTCTTGCGCAGTATTCTAGCGATCGGCCCGACCCGCCCGATGCTGAGCATTTTTGTCCACCTGCGCTGCGCGCCGGATTGGTCGCCGAATACGATCGAGGAAATCGGGAGATCGCCCGTGAACTTCTTGGAACGGAATGCCTGTTCACGTCGCCACCGCCTGATCCTTCCGCTTCCTGGACGGCCCCGTCTGAATTGAGTTCGAAGAAAGCCATCGAAATTGCCGAGTTCCTAGCCAATGGGATTTACGGCCGACTTGCGAAAGAGAAGTGAATGTCTGAAACACCTCAAACTGCCAATGCACAGCGTCCGGTAATCTTTGTCGGCGGAGCGCCACGCTCGGGGACGACAGTTACCCATGCGCTGCTATGTACCTCGGAAAAGGCCAATGCCTATTGCCCCGAGATTTCCTTTGTTCGCCCGATCGTCAATGGCTACGCCGTTGGCATGCAGAACTGGAAAAACCACACCAATGCCTTCTTCAAGAACCCCAACGAGTTCCGTCTGCACATGCGCGGGCAAGTGTTGCGCTCATTGAATGTGGTGGCCGAAGCGATGGGCAGCCCTGAAGTATTGGTGGTCAAAGATCCGCTGATGACGCCCTTGTTCTATTGGCTGAACCGGATGATACCGCAGATGAAGTTTGTCACCGTTGTCCGCAATCCCAACGACGTGGTGCGGTCGCGGCAAGAAGTTGTGGAGAAGATGGGCCGCCCGTTTACGGCTGATGTGGCCCGCGAGGCTGCTACCGAATATATGCAAAGCTACGCGCATCTGGACGTGCCGGAATTGGCGGCTGCGGTCTTTGCGCTTCGCTACGACGATCTGACCGATGACACCGTGATTGACAAACTGCGGGAATTCACGGGCCTCCCGGATGTTTCTGCGGACAAGGTCTGGACCGAAGAACGTGCTGTGAACCAAAATGAAGCAGCGAACCCGTGGTTTTCACCGAAGTATCATCGTCCGATCAACACCGAAAACCGGCTGGATCCGCTTGCACCTGAGTTCCGTAAGGTCGTGGCCGAAGTTTGCGGTCCGCTCATGGCCCGTTTCGGCTGGTCCTGAGCGATCGCCGTTCTGTCCCCGGATAAAACGCAAAAGGGCCACCCTGCGGGGTGGCCCTTCTGCATTTCTGTGCCTGAGAGATCAGGCGTTCACGCTGTCCTTCAGCGCCTTGGCGATGGTGAACTTCACCTGCTTGTCGGCCGGCTTGGTCACGGTTTCGCCGGTGGCCGGGTTGCGGACCTGACGCTCGGGGCGGGCGCGGCAGACGACCTTGCCCAGACCCGGCAGCGCGACGGCACCACCAGCGGCCACTTCGCGCGCCACGATCGCGGCGATGGCGTCCAGCGCGGAACCAGCGGTCTTCTTGTCGGCGCCCATGGTTTCGGCCAGAGCGGCGACGAGCTGGGTCTTGGTCATCGGTTTCGACATGTCGTAATCCTTTCAGGGCCGCAAATGCCGGCCATTTTCTGGAGGGTGTTTCACCCGCTTTTCCTGAGGAATTCAAGGGAAAAAGCCGGCATCTGCGCAAAACCGCTGCGTCAGAGAAACGCGGTTTCATCAAAGCTGCGCAGTTTGCGGCTGTGGATCCGCTCCAACGGCATTTCGCGCAGACGCTCCATGGCGCGGATGCCGATTTGCAGATGGCGGGCCACTTGGGTCTTGTAAAACTCGGACGCCATACCGGGCAATTTCAACTCGCCATGCAGCGGCTTGTCCGAAACACACAGCAGCGTGCCGTAGGGCACCCGAAAGCGGAAGCCATTGGCGGCGATGGTCGCGCTTTCCATATCCAGCGCGATGGCGCGCGATTGCGACAGGCGCTGCACCGGGCCGGACTGGTCGCGCAACTCCCAGTTCCGGTTGTCGATGGTGGCGACGGTGCCGGTGCGCATGATCCGCTTCAGCTCATAGCCTTCCAGCCGCGTGACCTCGGCCACGGCGTCCTGCAGCGCGATCTGGATTTCAGCCAGTGCCGGGATCGGCACCCAAAGAGGCAGGTCGTCATCCAGCACGTGATCTTCGCGCAGATAGGCGTGCGCCAAGACAAAATCGCCCAGGGACTGCGAGGCGCGCAGGCCCGCGCAATGCCCCACCATCATCCAGGCATGGGGGCGCAGCACGGCGATATGGTCGGTCGCGGTCTTGGCATTGGATGGGCCGACCCCGATATTGACCAGCGTCACGCCCTGCCCATCGGCGCGTTTCAGGTGGTAGGTCGGCATTTGCGGCATTTTGGCCGGATGGATCAGCGTGCAATCAGGGGCCGTGATCTCCTGGTTGCCGGTGGCCACGAAGGCGGTGTAGCCCGACGTCGGGTCCGCCAGCGCGGCGCGGGCATAGGCCTCGAACTCGTCTACATAGAACTGATAGTTGGTGAACAGCACATGGTTCTGGAAATGGCCGGGGTCAGTTGCGGTGTAATGCGCCAGCCGGGCCAGGCTGTAATCGACGCGCTGCGCGGTAAAGGGTGCCAGCGGGATGGAGCCGTCCTCGTTTCGGGTGTGGGTGCCGTTGACGATATCGTCATTCGTCGTCGCCAGATCCGGCACATCGAACACATCGCGCAGCGCAAAGGTCAGCGCGCCTTCCTGCGGCACGGAAAAACCCGCCGATCCGGCCATGGCGAAATGCAGCGGGATCGGCGTGGTCGAGGGGGAGACCTCGATCGCCACGCCGTGGTTCTGGATCAGCAGGCCCAACTGCTGGATCAGGTAGTGGCGGAACAGGTCGGGCCGGGTCACGGTGGTGGCATAGGTGCCGGGCTCGCTGACGTAGCCAAAGCTCAAGCGGCTGTCGACATGGGCAAAGCTGTCCACCGTCAGCCGGATCTGCGGGTAAAAGGCCCGCAGCCGCCCGGCGGGGCGCCCCTCTCGCACCACACGCTGGAAGCCATCTTGCAGAAAAACCGTGGCCTGATCGTAGAGCGCCGCCAACCGATCCACCGCTGCCACCGGATCGGTGAAGCTTTGGGCTGGCGCGTCTTCAGGGGTCAGGATCTGGTTGATGGGCAAGGCGGTGTCCTCTCTGTTATCGGGTATCCTGCACTGGCGGGCAGGTCCGTTCAACCACCCTCCACCGTCGCCGTGACAGTGTGGTGACTGGACGGGGCGGCGATCCTTGCCGATAAGGGGGCATGGACAAGACATTGCTTTCCTTCGGGCATGGATATTCGGCGCAGGCGCTGGGGCGGCACCTGCTGGGGCAGGGCTGGCGGGTGATCGGCACCACACGCAGCGCCGAGAAGGCGGCCCGGTTGGCGGCTTCGGGGATCGAGGCGCGGGTCTGGCCGGGCAGTGATCTGACCGACGCGCTGAAGGATGCCAGCCACATCCTGATCTCGGCCGCGGCGGTCGAGGGTGGCTGCCCGGTGGCCACTGCCCTCGGGCCGCAGATCGTGGCAACCCGGCCCGGTTGGATCGGCTATCTGTCCACCACGGCGGTCTATGGCGATCATGGCGGCGCTTGGGTGGATGAAGACACGCCCCTGACCCCCGGCATGACCCGCGGTCATCAGCGCGCCGAGGCCGAGCGCCAGTGGCAGGCGCTGGCGCACGCGGCTGGCGCAAAGCTGGCGATCTTTCGCCTTGCCGGCATTTACGGCCCCGGCCGCGGCCCGTTCGAGAAGGTGCGGGCCGGCACCGCGCAGCGCATCATCAAGCCCGGACAGATGTTCAGCCGCATCCATGTCGAGGATATCGCCCAAATCGTTGCTGCCGCGATGGCGCGTAACGCCGCTGGCGTCTGGAACGTCTGCGACGACGACCCCGCGCCGCCGCAGGACGTTCTGGCCCACGCGGCCGAGTTGCTGGGCCTGCCGATCCCGCCCGCCGTCGATTTCGACAAGGCCGAGATGACGCCCATGGCCCGCAGCTTCTATGCCGAGAACAAGCGGGTCCGGAATAACCGGATGAAGCGCGATCTCGGCATCACGCTGCGCTTTCCCACCTATCGCGACGGGCTGGCCGACCTGCTGAAGCGGGCCGAGGGGTGAGGGTCAAACCCCGTCCAGTTCCAGAAAATAGTCCTCATCCACGCCCCTGATCACATAGGTCGCGCGCGGTCGCACGCCCACGCCGTGCCGGATCATCAACCGCGCCAGATCGGCCCCATTCATCAACACGATCCTCTGCTGCACCTTGCCGACTGGGCGCGATTGGCCAGAACTGGCTACCTGCCGCTGGGCAGCCGTTCCTGTCACTCTTCGAGTGTCAGGTGGTGTGTCAGGCCGAAACAGAAGGTGAGGTAAACATCAGGCCCGCCGGCCCAGCACCTCGACGCCCAGCACCTGCAAAACCTTGGCCTCGATCTGCGGGGCGTTCATGCCCGAGATCGCATACATCGCCTCGGGGCTGGCCTGGTCGATGAAGGTATCGGGCAGCACCATCGAGCGGAACTTCAGCCCGCGGTCGAACACACCCTCATCGGCCAGAAGTTGCGCCACATGGCTGCCAAAGCCACCCACGGCGCCTTCCTCGATGGTGATCAGCGCCTCGTGGTGGCGGGCCAGTTGCAGGATCAGATCGCGGTCGAGGGGCTTGGCAAAGCGGGCATCGGCGACGGTGCAGGTGATGCCGCGCGCGGCCAACGCCTCGGCGGCGCGCAGCACCTCGGCCAGGCGGGTGCCGAAGGACAGCAGGGCAACCCCGGTGCCCTCGCGCATCAGCCGCCCCCGGCCGATCGCCAACGGCGTGCCGCGTTCGGGCATCTCGACGCCCACACCCTCGCCGCGCGGATAACGGAAAGCCGAGGGGCCTTCGTCATAGGCCGCGGCCGTGGCGACCATATGCACCAGATCGGCCTCATCGGCGGCGGCCATCACCACCATGCCGGGCAGATTGGCCAGAAAGGCCACATCGAAACTGCCAGCATGGGTCGCCCCATCCGCGCCCACCAGTCCGGCGCGGTCGATGGCAAAGCGCACCGGAAGCCGCTGGATCGCCACGTCATGCACCACCTGGTCATAGCCGCGCTGCAAAAACGTCGAATACATTGCGCAGAACGGCTTCAACCCGCCCGCCGCCAGAGCGGCGCTGAAAGTGACGGCGTGCTGTTCGGCAATGCCCACGTCAAAGCAGCGGCGCGGAAAACGCTCGGCAAACAGGTTCAGGCCGGTGCCGTCGGGCATGGCCGCCGTCACGGCGACGATCTTGTCGCAGCGCGACGCCTCGTCGATCAGCGCATCGGCAAAGACGCGGGTATAGCTGGGCGCGTTGGACTTGGCCTTGACCTGCACCCCGGTCAGCACGTCGAACTTCGCCGTGGCATGGCCCTTGTCGGCGGCGGCCTCGGCCGGGGCATAGCCCTTGCCCTTTTTCGTCAGCACATGGATCAGCATCGGCCCGGTGGCCCGTGCCTTCACCGTGCGCAGCACCGGCAGCAGCTGGTCCAGATCATGCCCGTCGATCGGGCCCACATAGGAAAAGCCCAGCTCTTCAAACAGCGTGCCGCCCACGGCAATGCCTTTCAGCATCTCCTTGGCGCGGCGGGCACCTTCCTGAAACGGCTCGGGCAGCAGGCTCAGGGCGCCTTTGGCAGCAGATTTCAGATCCTGAAACGGCGCCTCGGCATACAGCCGCGAGAGATAGGCCGACAGCGCCCCCACCGGCGGGGCAATCGACATCTCGTTGTCGTTCAGGATCACGAACAGCCGTTTTTTCAGATGGCCGGCGTTGTTCAGCGCCTCGAAGGCCATGCCGGCCGACATCGAGCCGTCGCCGATCACCGCGATCCCGTCGCCCGGATCGCCGCCCAGATCGGCGGCCACCTTGAAGCCCAGCGCCGCCGAGATCGAGGTCGAGCTATGCGCCGCGCCGAAGGGGTCAAAGGGGCTCTCGGAGCGTTTGGTGAAGCCCGACAGCCCGCCCTCTTGCCGCAGGGTGCGGATGCGGTCGCGCCGACCGGTCAGGATCTTGTGGGGATAGCATTGGTGGCCCACGTCCCAGATCAGCTTGTCGCGTGGCGTGTCGAAGACCGCATGGATCGCCACCGTCAGTTCGACCACGCCCAGACCCGCGCCCAGATGGCCGCCAGTTTCCGAGACGGCGCTGATCGTCTCGGCCCGCAGCTCGTCGGCCAGTTGCCGCAACTCGCGGTCCGACAGCCCCTTGAGGTCGGCAGGCAGATGCACGCGGTCCAGAAGCGGCGTCTTCGGTCGGTCGGTCATTTGGCCCCTCCCCGGGGGTGTCAGTTCTGCCGCGAGATAGCGAAGCGGGCGGCCTCGATCAAGGCGGCGGACTTGGGTCCATAGACCGCCAGCGCGGTTTCGGCCTCGGCCACCAGCCCTGCGGCCATCGCCCGCGCGGGTTCCAGCCCCAGAAGCGAGACAAAGGTCGCCTTGCCGGCACCGACATCCTTTCCCACTGCCTTGCCAAGCGCCTGTGCATCACTTGTCACGTCAAGGATGTCGTCGGCAATCTGGAAGGCAAGGCCCATCGCATGGGCAAAGGCCGAAAGCGGCTCCGGGTCGGCACCGGCAATGATCGCCCCGGCCTCGGCCGAAAAGCGGATCAGGGCGCCGGTCTTGCCGGCCTGCAAGCGGGTGATCTGATGCAAGGTCAGCGGCTCGGGCGCGCTTTCGGCGGCGATATCCAGGGCCTGACCCAGCACCATGCCCTCGGCCCCGGCGGCATGGGCCAACCCCTTGACCAACCGCAGCCGGCGGTCTGCCGGGCCAAGCTCCGGCTCGCAGAGCAGCTCGAACGCCAGCGTCTGCAGCGCATCGCCCGCCAGAACCGCAGTCGCCTCATCCCATTTGCGATGCACGGTCGGCAGGCCGCGGCGCAGGTCATCATCGTCCATGCAGGGCAGATCGTCATGTACAAGGCTATAGGCATGCAGTGCCTCGACGGCGGCGGCAGCATGGACCGCCACTTCTGGCGCCACGCCATGCAGGCGCGCCGATTCGAGGGTCAGAAAGGCGCGCAACCGCTTGCCGCCCTGCAGGGCATAGCGCATCGCGTGGACGACAGGCACCTCGGAATGATGGGCCAATGCCGCATCCAGCCGCGCCTGCACCCGCGCGGCATCCGCCCGCAGCTGGTCGGAAAAGCTCACAGCCCCTCCGCCGGCGTGGTGGCCGTGGCGCGACCGGCCTCGGCGCGGATCAGCTCGACCTTGGCTTCGGCGTCCTTCAGCCGCTCTTCGCAGTGGTTCTTCAGCTGGGCGCCGCGTTCATAAAGCGCGATGGATTGTTCCAGCGCCACATCGCCACGCTCCAGCTGCGAGACCACTGCCTCAAGTGCGGCCATCGCCTCTTCAAAGCTCATTTCGGCAACGGGTTTCTGGGTCATCACCCTCTCCTCTGCAGCTCTTCCACATGGGCGGCACATGACGCCGCCAGCGCGGGCAGATCATAGCCGCCCTCCAGTGCCGATACCACCCGGCCGTCGCAAGTGCTATCCGCCAGATCGCAGATCGCGGCCGTCAACCAGCGGAAATCCTCCACCTGCCAGTCCAGCTGCGCCAGCGGGTCGTCGGCATGCGCATCGAAGCCAGCCGAAATCAGGATGAGTTGCGGCTGATACGCCGCCACCCGATCAAGTGCCGGCCTCCAGGCGTCCCGCATCGCGTCCCCGTTACTGCCAGCGCGCAGCGGCAGGTTGATGATCTGGTCGTGGGGGCCGCGTTCGCTCGTGGACCCGCTGCCGGGATAGAGCGGCATCTGGTGAGAGCTGACAAACAGCGCCCGCCCCTCGTCCCAAAGCAGATCCTGTGTGCCATTGCCATGATGTACGTCGAAATCCAGCACCGCCACGCGCTGAAGCCCGTGATGGTCCAGCGCCCGTTTGGCGGCGATCGCCACGGTGCCGAACAGGCAAAAGCCCATCGCGCGCGCGGTTTCGGCGTGATGGCCGGGCGGACGACAAGCGACAAAGGCGTTGCGCGCTTGACCTGCCAGCACGGCATCCACTGCCGCGCAGACACCCCCCACGGCGCGCAGGGCCGCCGTCAGTGATCCGGGTGACATATAGGTATCGCCGTCCAGCATGGCGTGGCCCATCGCCGGTATCGCGGCGCGCAGCCGGTCCAGATAGGCTTGGGGATGGCAGCGCAGCACCTCCGCATCCGCAGCCAGCGGCGCGTCGCGGCGGTCGAGGGTCAGGCCCGCCAAGGCGCGCTGAACCACCTGAAGTCGCGCCACCCGTTCCGGGTGGCCCGGGGTCTCAACGTGGTCGCTACAGTCGGAATGGGTGTAAAGGATCGTCATGGCATGCCCCGATGGCCAAGCTGGCCCAGACTGGACCGGCTTGGCGCATCGGGCAAGCGGTTACAGCAGGCCGGCGTGCTGCATGGCAGCCTTGATCCGGGCCTTGGTGCCATCGGTCAGCGTCAGCAGCGGCAGGCGCACCTCGTCCGAACACAGGCCCAGCAGCGACAGACCGTATTTTGCCCCCGCCAGACCCGGCTCGATGAAGATCGCCTCATGCAGCGGCATCAGGCGGTCCTGATATTCCAGCGCCTTGGCGTAATCGCCGCGCAGCGTCGCCTCCTGAAACTCGGCGCAGAGACGCGGCGCCACGTTGGCCGTGACCGAGATGCAGCCCACGCCGCCATGGGCGTTGAAGCCCAGCGCCGTCGCATCCTCGCCCGACAATTGGATGAAGTCCGCCCCGCAGGTGGCGCGCTGCATCGAGACGCGCTCGATCTTGCCGGTGGCATCCTTGACCCCGATGATCCGGGGCAGTTTGGCCAACTCGCCCATCGTCTCGGGCGTCATGTCCACGACCGACCGGCCGGGGATATTGTAGATGATGATCGGCAGGGTGCAGCAATCATGCAGCGCCTTGAAATGCGCGATCATCCCGGCCTGCGTGGGCTTGTTGTAATATGGCGTGACGATCAGCGCCGCATCGGCGCCCGCGCGCTCGGCATGCTGGATCAGCCCCAGCCCTTCGGCGGTGGCGTTCGAGCCTGCGCCCGCGATCACCGGCATGCGGCCCGCCACGGTCTTGACCACGATCTCGATCACCTGACGGTGTTCTTCATGGCTCAGCGTCGGGCTTTCGCCGGTGGTGCCGACCGGCACGATCGCGTGGCTGCCCTGTTCGATGTGCCATTCGACAAGTTTCTTCAGGGTGTCCACGTCCAGTTCACCGTTCTTGAACGGTGTGACCAGGGCAGGCATGGACCCTTTGAACTTCATGACACGCTTCTCCTCCAGGGGCAGACTCGCCCGGTTGCAGTCGTGGCCTTCCTACGCCGCAAAGCGGCAGTTGCCAAGTTCCGAGACTGGCGCGGATGTGAGTTGCCGCCGAGCCGGGGCTGGGGCAACAAGAGGACATGAAACGTCTGATCCTGCCCCTGCTGCTTTTGTTGTCTCCCCCCGCCTTGGCCGAGGATGCTGGGGCCTTGCGCGCCGCATTGGCCGAGGCCGGCCGCAAGAACTGGACTGCCGCCGAAACCCATGCCGCCAAGGCGGGTGACATCACCCGCGATCTGGTGCTGTGGCACAGGCTGCGGGCGGGGGATGGCACTCTGGGCGAATACGAGGATTTTCTGGCGCGCCGGGGCGACTGGCCGGGCCTCGCGCTGTTGCGCGAGAAGGGCGAGACTGCAGTGGCGCGGTCATCCACTCCGTCGCGCGTGGTAAGCTGGTTTGGGTCCGGTGGCCCGCGCAGCGGATTGGGCGCGGTTGCACTGGTGCGGGCCCATCTGGCGGCTGGTCGGACCGATCAGGCGATGCAGGTCGCACGCGACGCCTGGGCAAGCCTTTCCTTCACGCCTGAGGCGCAGGCCGAGATGCTGACCCTTGCCGGCCCCGCCCTGCAGGGCCGACATTGGGCGCGTCTGGATCACATGCTTTGGGAAGGCGAGGCCGCGCAGGCCCGGCAAATGTTGGCGCTGGTCAGCGAAGGGCAGGCGGCGCTGGCCCGCGCGCGCATGGCGTTGCGCGCCCGCGCCGATGGGGTGACTGCGCTGATCGACGCCGTGCCGCCCGCGCTGGCCAACGATCCCGGCCTTGCCTTCGAACGGTTCGATTGGCGTTTCTACAAGGACATGAATGACGAGGCCGTGGCGATGGCGCTGCAGGCCTCGAAATCCGCCGAGGCGCTGGGCCGGCCCGAGGCCTGGGCCAAGGACCGCGCGGCCCTGGCCCGTTGGCTGATGCGCAACGGCCATCCCGAAACCGCGTGGAAACTTGCGGCGCATCATCACCTGACCAAGGGCAGCGATGCCGCGGATCTGGAGTTTCTGGCAGGCTTCATCGCGTTGCGGCACCTGGGTGATGCCGCAACCGCGCTGGACCATTTTACCCGGCTGAAGGGGATGGTCGCGACGCCGATCTCGGTCTCGCGGGCCGAATACTGGCTGGGTCGCGCCCATCAGGCTGCGGGGCGCAACGCCGAGGCCGAAACGGCGTTTCGCGCTGCTGCCCGCTTTCAAATCGCCTATTACGGACAACTTGCCGCCGAGACATTGGGCCTGCCGCTGGACCCCACTCTGGTCGCGCAGACCGGCCGGGCCAAGTGGCACGAGCGGCCTTTTGCCCAGTCGTCGGTGCTGAAGACGGCGCAGATCCTGCTCGATGCCGGAGAGACGGGTCTGGCCAAACGCTTTATCCTGCATCTGGCTGAAAGTCAGAGCGATGCCGATCTGGCCGCGATGGCCGACATGGCGTTGCAAAAGGGTCAACCGCATATCGCCGTGTTGCTGGCCAAACAGGCGGCCGAGCGCGGGGTGATCCTGCCGGATGCCTATTTCCCGATCCCCGATCTGATCCCCGCCGAAGGGCTTGCGGTGTCGCGCGCTTTTGCGCTGGCGATCGCAAGGCGGGAAAGCGAGTTTGACATTGCGGCGCAAAGCCATGCCGGCGCGCTTGGCCTGATGCAGCTTTTGCCCGAAACCGCCGAGCGGATGGCCAAGGCACAAGGCGTCAGTTTCGACGCCGGACGGCTGACGACCGATCCCGCCTTCAACGCCCGGCTTGGCAGTGCCTATCTTGGGCGGATGGTTGAAGAATTCGGGCCGTCGGTGGCGCTGGTGGCCTCGGGCTACAATGCCGGGCCGGGCCGTCCACGGCGCTGGATCGCCGAGTTTGGCGATCCGCGCGATCCGCAGGTCGATGTGGTCGATTGGGTCGAGACGATCCCCTTCACCGAAACCCGCAGCTATGTGATGCGGGTGGCCGAATCTCTGGTGATTTATCGCGCGCGGTTGAAAGGTGCAGCCGGGCCTGTGCGCCTGACCTCGGAACTGCGGGGCTGAGGTTTACTCGCCGCGCAATCCGCCCAGCGCCCTTGGCATGGTCACGTCATGGCTGAGTTTCAGCCAGGCCACCATGCCGGTAAAGAACCCAGCCGCCGCCAGCAGCGTGGCCACCAGCAATTGCCCGGTTTCGGTATGGTCTGCCGAAAGCGCCAGATAGCCAAACGCCCAAAAGCCTGACCAGGCGATCACACATACGACGGCCACAAGTTTGTTCATCCGCTCCTCCCAAAGCACGATCCTTGGGGGAAGGTAAAAGATTTGCGGCAGATTCATAGTAAAATCTGCGACAATCCGCCGCAGTCGGGATTACAGCCAGATCGCCGTGAGGATCAGGCCCTGTGTCCGCACGAAACGCCCGCTGATCCTGTCACCCGCGGCAAAGGGTGCCGCGGGCTGGGCAAAGATGGCGCGAAGGCGATCCGCAGTGACGGTGATGTTCATGGCGGCAAAGCCGAACATCTGGCGCGACAGCGGATATTGCGCCTTGAAGGCGGCCTCCTTGGCAGAAAAGATCAGCCGCGCCGCCCGGCCGGGCCTGGGCTGTAGTTCGCACCACTCGGCCTCGGACGGGGACAGAACCTCGGTCCAGAGGTCGGGCGGCAGGTCTTCATCGGGCTCGATGTCGATGCCCAAGGCGGCCAGACTGCCCGCGCGCGTGACCGCCGCCAGACAGGCCGCGCCGCCATGGCTGATCGAGCCGATCACCCCCGGCGGCCAGCAGGGTGCGCGGTCGGGCCCCATGGGTATGGCGCCCGGTGTCGCACCGATCTGGACCATGGCCGCACGGGCGGCCCGGCGACCGGCGGCAAACTCTGTTTGCCGGGCCGGGATGCCGGGACATACCTCGCCCGGCAGCAGGCCGCCGGCGCGAAACGGATCCGCCGCCGCCAGCGCCACCTCGGGCGGAAGGATCAACCTTGCCGCAGCAAGCAGGGCTTCAGCCCTCTGCAAGGTTGGCCCTCAGCGCCCGCCGCCGCGCCATCGCCTCGGCGCGTGTGTCGGCCCGGTTTGCGGGTTCGGGTGGGGGCGGGGCCGGACGTGTGGCGGGGTTGCCTTCCTCCAGATGCCGGGCAAGATCGGCCAGCACCGGAAAGCGGAAGATGTCCGTGATCGACAGCCGGGTCGCCCCCATCTCTTCGCGCAGATGGCGATGCGCCTGCACCGCCAGCAGCGAATGGCCGCCCAGCGCAAAGAAATTGTCGCGCAGGCCCACCTGCTGCACGCCCAGCACGCGTGACCAGATCGCGGCGATCTGACCGGCGACGCCCTCGGCCTTCGGGCCAGCAGGTGCCTCGGCCGCGACCGTCTGCGGGGCCGGCAGCGCCTTGCGGTCCAGCTTGCGGTTGGGGGTCAGCGGCATGGCAGAGAGCTTGACGATCTGGCTGGGCACCATATGCGGCGGCAGGTGCACGGCCAAGGCCTGCCGCAGCGCGGCAGGATCGGCCTGCCCCACGACATAGCCCACCAGCCGCAGGTCGCCCGGCTGATCCTCGCGCGCCAGAACGGCCGCCTGCGAGACGCCCGGCTGCGCCTCCAGCACCGCCTCGATCTCGCCCAACTCGATGCGAAAGCCGCGCAGCTTCACCTGAAAATCGGTGCGGCCCAGATAGTCCAGCTTGCCGTCGGGCCGCAGCCGCACCAGATCCCCGGTCCGATAGAGGCGGCCCGCGCCCGGCACCGGCTCGGCAAAGCGTTCTGCCGTCAGATCGGGGCGTTGCCAATAGCCGCGCGCAACACCATCGCCGCCGATCCACAGCTCTCCCTCTGTGCCGGGCGGAACCGGCGCGCCGCTTTCGTCCAGCACATGGACCGTGGTATTGGCAATCGGCGTGCCGATGTTCTGCGTGGCCTCTGGTGCGCCCACCTCTTCGACCATCGACCAGATCGTGGTTTCGGTTGGCCCATACATGTTCAGGATGCGTGCCGTGGTGGCGCTTCGCAGATCGCCGACCAGCGCGCCGGGCAAAGCCTCGCCGCCCAGCGCCAGCGTCTTGACCCCGGCCAGCGCCTGCCGCGCCTCGTCGTTCATCACGATCATCCGCGCCATCGAGGGTGTGCATTGCAGATGGGTGACGCCGTGGCGAATAAGTTGGGCTGCGATCGAGTGATCGTCGGCCTGCACCCCGCCCCCGGCATTGGCGCGGCGCACCACCTCGGCCAGCGGGTAGAGGCCTTCCAGCACCGCCTCGGGGGAAATGCCATAGTCGATCAGGCAGGCCACCTCGGTCACGCCGATGCGCTTCAACTGTTCGACCCGCCGCAGCGCATCCTCGACCGTGCCGAAAAGACCCGACTCATCGAAATAACGATGGAAGGCGAAATCGAGGATCGCGCCCGTCTCTTCGGGCGAGAGGCTGCGCAGGTCCAGATCTTCAGGCTGATCGACGCCCTGCGGTTTCTTGAAGGCCGGGAAGGCCCAGGCATATTGCCTGACCAGCGCCGCAGCCGAGGCCAGATAGGCTTTCATCGGCCCCTCGGCGGTGCGCCGTGCCGTCTCGCCGTCGCGCGCGACGAAGGTGTGCAGCATCAGCGTCACCTTGAAATCGCGCGGATCGTGGCCGGCCTTGCGCAGCGCCTCGTGATAGATGCGGATCTTGCCGGCCACCTCGTCAATCGACTGGCCCAGAAGGTGTGTCAGCACATTGGCACCCACCTCGCCGGCCTCGCGCCAGGTGGCGGGATTGCCGGCCGTGGTGACCCAGACTGGCAGTTCCCGGGACACCGGACGCGGCTGCGAGCGGGCCGCGAAGGTGCCGTCGGCGGTCGGAAACTCGACCGCCTCGCCGCGCCACAGACGCCGGATCTGCTCGGTCGCGGCAAACATTGCGCTGCGGTTGTGGGGTGGGGTGTTTTCGGGGCGCAGCACGAAATCTTCGGGGTGCCAGCCTGAGGCCACCGCGATCCCGGCGCGGCCATTGGTCAGGTTGTCGATCACCGCCCATTCTTCGGCCACGCGCAGCGGGTGATGCAATGGCACCACGCAAGACCCCGCGCGGACGCCGATGTTTTTCGTGACCGCCGCCACGGCGGCCCCGGTCACCGAAGGGTTGGGATAGGGACCGCCAAAGGCGTGGAAGTGACGCTCGGGCGTCCAGACCGCGCAAAAGCCGTGGCTGTCGGCAAAGCGCGCACCCTCCAGCAACAGCTCGTATTTCCGCGGACCGGCGCCATCGTCATTGCCCCAGAAATACAGCGAAAACTCCATCCCTTGCGCCGAGGTGATGGTGCCTGACGAGACCAGCGTGCGATCCTCGTCCCCGGTCAGCACCAGCTTGAAGCCGCGGGCCAGTGTCCAGAACAGCTCCAGCACCGAGATGTCGAAGGACAGCGAGGTGACCGCCAGCCACACGCCCCCGGCCGCGTGGTCGATGCGGTCATCCATGCCGGCAAAGAAATTGGCGACATTGCGATGTTCGACCATCACGCCCTTGGGCTTTCCGGTCGAGCCGGAGGTATAGATCACATAGGCCAGATCATCGCCGGTGGCCCCGCCTTCGGGGTTGGTATCCGCCGCCACTTCCAGCCGGCCGTCGCTGTCCAGCGTCAGCACCTGCGCTTGGTGGGGGGGCAGGGCACCCTCGAGCGCGCTTTCGGTCACGATCACCGCGGCGGCGCTGTCGGTCAGTGTCCAGGCCGTGCGCTCGGGCGGATAGGCTGGGTCCATCGGCACATAGGCACCGCCGGCTTTCAGGATGCCCAGTGCGGCCTCAAGCATCCGCGGGCTGCGGCGGCAATGCAGGGCAACAAGCGTGCCGGGCGCCACACCCATGCTGCGCAGCACATGGGCGATGCGATTGGCCCGCGCGTTCAGCTGCGCGTAGCTTAAGGTCTGGTTTTCAAACACCAGCGCCGGGGCATCGGGGCTTTGCGCCACCTGCGCCTCGAAGGCACGGGGGATTGTCACTTGCGGATCATAGGCGCGGTCAGTGGCGTTGAGGCGGTCAAGATCGGCTTGCTCGGACACGGTCAACAGCGGGATCGCGGCTACCGCAAGATCGGCGCGGGCGGCCGTCACAAAGGCCGTGATCCGCGCGGCCAGCGCCCGTGCCTGATCGCCCGGCAAGCGGGCTGCGTCATAATGCAGAAGGCCGGGCATCAGCGTGATGGTGCTGCCCGGAAGGGGTTGGCTGGCCAGCGCCACAGGAGGCACCATCAGACCCGACAGCGCAGGGTCACGCGCCGGCAGGTCCAGCGCAAAGGCCGGGCAGCGCGCGGCCCGTGCTGCGGCCTCGGCAAAGGCGGTGCGCGCCTGCGACAGGGTGCCTGTCGCGTTGACACGCAGCGGTACCCAGCGGCTGAGGATGCCGTGATCCGGCAGATCATGCCCAAGGGCCAGATCACCCAGGCTGCGGCCTGCTGCGCGCAGCGCCGCCAGCGCCAGATCGGCCAGGGGCGCCTCGGGCAAAGGCAGGCTGTGCCAATCTGCCAACCCGCCAAGGCGTGCGCCTGGCACCGGCACCGGTTGCAGATCGGCAAGCGCCCGGCGGATGCGCCCCTCACCCGAAGCGACGCTGGCCAGTGCGGCGGAAAGCGCGGTCGCATCGGTCAGCGGGTCCAAGCACGTCAGCAGCCGCGGGTCTTGCGGCAGGCCCGCCTGACAGGTCAAGCCGGTCAGGCGCAGCGCACCCGTGCCGCAGGCCACCGTCAGCCCATCGGTGTCGGTTGACAGGATCGAGCCCGGCGCACCTTCACCCGTCACCACTTCGGCACGGCCCACCAGCAGCACCCGACCATCGGCGCGCAGCTTGGGACAGGTGAGCGGATTCCAGTATCCGCCATGATCCAGCGCCCGCACCAGCCGGGCCAGGGTCTCGGCGGATTGCGAGAAATCCAGCATCCCCGCCGCGGCGGGGCGGTCGGCGCGGCGATATTCGTGCCGGGCTGCGGGGTCTTGCTTTCGGCCCGCCAGATTGCCTGCCTCCAGCCGGTCCATGACCTGCGGAAAGCTGTCCAGCGCAGCCTCGAAGCACGCGGTGTTCAGGGTCAGGGCGGTGTCCGTCGGACCGATCGCAAAGTGCCGCTCGACCAGCACATCGCCCTCATCGACGCCCGCGGTGATGCGGTGCCAACTGATCCCATGCTCGGCCGCACCTTCGATCAGCGCCCAGACCGGCGCGTTGAGGCCCGCGCGCTGCGGCAGCGGACCATCATGGAAGTTCACGCCGCCCAGCCTGGCTTGCGCCAAGACGTCCGAAGAAATCATCCGCAGCCAGGCGATGGATAGCACCACATCCACCGAAACCTGCGGAACCGCGCTGGGGGCCGCGACTGCAATCCCCCGCGCGGTCGCCCAGGCAGAAACGACCGGGTTTTCCGTCACCACGGCGGCAAGGCGGTGGCCACGGTTCATCCAGGCCTCGCCACATTCGCGGGTAAGGCTTTCATTGCCGAACAGGAGGGCAGTCAGTGGCGTGGTCATCAGTTCCTCCGCGCCCGGTCCGGGCGAGTTGCGCTCTCGGGCGCCAAGACAGGCATGACGGTCGAGGGGTCGCTGCGACCGCTCTCCCCAGCGGGGCTCAGGCTATGGCGGATCAGGTCGCGCAGGAAATGCGGCGGATCGCCCCTGTCCTTGCGCTGAAACACCAGCCGCAGCCGCCACAACAAGCCGCCCGCGACATGCGCGGCAGTTGCTGCGGCAAAGCCCATGCGCCCGTGGTTCTTCACGAAAAAATGCCGCCGGCTGTCCAGCCAGAATCGCGGTATGCGGCTCCATTCCTTCATGCCGGTCGAGGCCGAGCCGATATGCATCACCCGTGATGCCGGCACATAGTCGGTGGGCCAGCCCGCCCGTGCCGCGCGCAGGCACAGATCGGTTTCCTCGAAATAGAGAAAGAAGGTTTCGTCGAAAAGACCGATGCGCTCCAGCACCGATGCCCGCATCATCACGCTTGCACCGGCCAGCCAGTCGACGCGGGTGGTGACGGTCGGGATCTCCATCGCCACGATGTGATCGGACAGCCAGCGCGATACCGGGCCAAAGCGCAAGGCGGCCTCAAACTCGCCGGCCACCGACGGAAAGCGAAAGGCGGTGCGATGCGGCGTGCCGTCCGCGCCAAAGATGAAGCTGCCGGCAAAGCCGGTTGCCGGATGGGTTTCCAGATGATCCAGCAGGAAGCGGATCGCGTCCGGTTCAGGAAAGGCGTCCGAGTTCTGGATATAGACGTAATCCGCCGGGGGATGACCCTGCGGCATGCCGGCGCGGATGCCGAAATTGTTGCCGGCGCCAAAGCCGCCATTGCGCCCGGCTTGCATCACCCGGACCGGCACCGTGCCCCAGTCGCGCGCCGCTACAGCCTGCGAAAGCTGCTCGAACGAACCATCGCCCGAATCGTTGTCGACCACGTTGATCGCGCCCGGTATGCCCTGCATGGCCACATGCGCGGCCTGCACCGCCCGAAAGGTCATTTCGGCCGACCGCCAGTTGAGGATCACGCAGAGAACGGTTGCCATGCCTCACTCCGCCGCCGCATCCAGCGCCGTGTCGTCATCCGCGGCCGTCAACAGCGCCTTCATCCGCGCTGCCAGAGCCCGGACGTTCGGCTCAAGCACCATGCTGTCATGGTCGCCCGGCACCTCGATCACCTCAAGCGCCGGGGCAAAGCGGGTCAGGTCATTATCGACAAACACATATTCCTTTGCTGTCGAGACCCACATCCCTCCCGACACCTGCCAGCGCCGGTCCAGAGGCGGGCGGAACAACGTGGTGGGGCCACGCCGCAGCGGCAGGGGATAGTGGGCGACGGCTTCGCGGAAGGCGGCCTCGATCTCGGCATTGTGGAAACTGTGCGCGGTATCGGTCGACTGCGGGGCGCGGCGCCTGGTCCGCTCCCATTCCCAGCGGCTTCGGGCCCAGTGGCGCAGATAGCCGATGCCGCCTGCCCGCAGTTCTGCCAGTTTGATAAGCGCCTTGTCCGTGCCTGAAAGTGGCGGGCGCATCGGCAGCGGCGTATCCAGCAGGATCAGCGCCGATACCGTTTCGCCCTCCGCCTCCAGTTGGCGCGCCATTTCCCAGGCGGTCAGCCCGCCGCCCGAAAAACCGCCCAGAAGATAGGGGCCATGAGGCTGAACTTGCCGCAACTCGGCGATGTAATCGGCCGCGGCCTGCGGCAGGCGTCGATGCGGCGCGGCATCGCCATAGAGGCCCCGCGCCTGCAGCCCCCAGAAGGGCCGCTCTGGCCCGATCAGTTGCGCCAGATGCCGCAGGTTCAGCACATTGCCAAACATCCCGGCCACCAGAAAGAACGGCCGCCCCGGCCCGCCCGCACCTTCGTGCATCGCGACCAGATGGGCAAAGCGGCGCTGCGGGATGATGGGTGTGACCGTGGTGGCATCGCTGCCCTGTTGCGGGCCGATCTGGTCTTCGATCAGGCGGGCGCAGGCGGCAATTGTCGGCGCTTCAAACAGGACCGAGATCGGAAACTCTACCCGGAAGGCCTTTTTAACCTGCGCAAAGAGCCGCACGGCGATCAGGCTGTGGCCGCCCAGCGCGAAAAAGTCATCATTGACCCCCACCTGACCCAGCCCCAGCAGATCCTGCCAAAAGCTGGCCAGCCGCCGCTCGATATCGTTGCGCGGCGCGACATAGGCGCTGTCGAGGTCGGGCCGGTCGAAACTGGTGCTGGCGGGGGCGACGGCATCAGCCGCCTCATCTGCCGCGGCCACCAGATCGGGGAGGGGCAGCGAGGAGACAAAGACCTGCGGCCCCGGAATGGCCAGGGCGCGCAGAAACGCCTCAGCCCCCTCTGCCGGGCGGATGCCCTGCGCCAGCGTAGCCCGCAACCGCGCCTCGGCTGGTGAAGTTGGCGCGGCGCCATCGTCGAAGATCATCGCCCTTGCATCGGGGCCGGGAAGGGTCAGCGCCTGATCCAGCTTGCGCAGCGTCAACCCTCGGAACGCGGCCACCACCCGGCCGTCAGGCGTGGCTAGGGTCACGTCAAACACCGCAGTCGGCCCGGAGCCGCGATTGGTGGCGGCATTTTGCACATGACTGATGATCCGCGCGGGCAGGGGCGCGTAGATTCGCGCCTCGGCGTAAGAGACCGGGACCCAAAGCGCATCGGGGCGCCAGCCGTCGATCAGCTCCATCGCCCAGCCGGTGGCGATGTCCAGCAAGGCGGGGTGGGTCAGCCAGCCTTGCGCCGGATCCGCTGCAAATTCATCCGGCAGGGCCAACGCGGCAATGCCCTCGCCGGTGCCCAAGGCGACATCATCCAGAACCCGCCAACGTGGACCGAACCGCAGATGGGCCTCTTGCGGCGTGGTCATGCCCTTGCCTGCCCGCCGTTCGGGGCATCGGGACAGGATGGCGGCGGGGTCGATATGCGGGGGGCGGCGGCCAGCGGCACGGCGCGGGCTTGCGCCGCAAGCTCCCAGCCGGACCGCCCGCGCAACGCGCGCGCGGCGCGCAACTCCAGCAACCAACCTTCTTCTGTGGCCAGCATCGTCAGTCGCAGATCGCGGGGGGTGCCCTCGACCGCCAGCGGGCGGAAGAAATACAGATCCCACAGGGCAAAGGCAGACTGTCCGGCCTCGGCCAGCGCCTCGGCCATCAGTTCGATCACGCCGGTGCCGGGTAGCAGCGCCAGCCCCTCAGCGGTGCGGTGCCCGTCGATCACCCAATGTTCCGGCAGCAGCCGCGCGGTGAACAGCCGCTCACCCTGCGCGTCATGACCGGCCTCAGCCAGAAGGGGGCGCGAGATCGGCGCCAGCGACGGCGCGCGATGACCCAGCGCCGCAGCCGCCATGCCAACGCCCTGCCAGATGCCCCAGCCAAGTGCCAGAACCTGCGTCTTCCCCCCTTGCCGGCTGGCGGCGAAGGCGTTCAGGAAGTCGTTCGCGGCGGTGTAATCCACCTGTCCCGCGGCGCCGATCTCGGCCGAAGTGGATGAAAACAACACGATCCGTTGCACTGACCCATCGGGAAACACCTCTCCCAAAACCCGCGTGCCGTGCAGTTTGGGGGCCAGAACCCCCTCGATCTGCGCCGGGCTGCGGGTCAGCAGGGGGCCGTCATCGACGGTCCCCGCCGCGTGGATCACGGTGTGGATCGGGCCAAAAGCCGCCTCTGCCGCAGCGCGCGCTGCCTGCATCTCGGCCAGGTTGCAGATATCGGCGGGATGGATCAACACGGTCGCACCCGCAGCCTCCAACCGCTCGATCCCACGGATCCTCCGTGCCACCTCGCCGCCCTGGGCGAGGACGGCGGGCCAATCGGCGCGATCGGGCAACGGCTGGCGGGTCACGATCGTCAACCGCACACCGTAGTCGCGAGCCAGACGGTCCGCCAGCGTCAGACCGATGCCGCCAAAGCCGCCGGTCAGGAAGACATGCGCACCCTGCGGAAAACCGACCCGCTCGGGCGGAAGGGGGGTAGGGCGCAGAACCTGCGCAAAGCGGCGGTCATCGCGCAGCAAGGCGGACGTATTCTGCGGTTCTGCCAGCAGTTCTTCCAGCAGGCGGTTCACCAGCCGCGAGAGGGCGTCGGCATCGCGGCGGCCACGGCGGTCGCGTAGCGGCAGCACCAGGTCGGTGCTGGCGCAGGTGATCCCCGGCAGTTCGCGCGGGATCACCCGCAGGGGGCCGTTGATGGCGGTCTTTTCTGGTTGGGCCAGACGTTCGGCCCCGCGGGCGGCAGCCCCGGTGGTGAAGGCGTGCAGATGAATGGGCCTTGGCAGATCCTCGGCAGCGATGGCCTGGGCCAGGAACAGCAGGCTCCAGAACCCATGCTCCATGTTGCGGTCAAAAAAGCTGGAGCCGGGCCTGAACGGCGTGCCCTCGGTCACGCTCCAGAAATGGGCAATACGGTCGGGGGTAAAGCCATTGGTTGCCAGATCCGCCAACAGCCGATCATAGCCTTCGCGTCCACGTTCCGGCGCAAGGCAATAGCTGTCTGCCGCCAGCCGCGCGAAGGCATCACCGGCGTGGACCGTCACCACCTGCTGGCCCGCATTGCGCAGCCGGTCTGCCAATGCCTGACCAAGCCCATGGTCGTCGACAAAGATCAGCCAGCGATGGGCAGGTGCCTGATCCAGCTCGGCGGGAAGGTCCAGCGGGCAATCGGCGGCACGGGGGCGCCAATGGCGTTGCCACCCCCAGTCCGTCAGATTTTCGCTGCGCAGCAATTCTTTCTTTTCAGATACTTGCTGTGCCTCCGCCGGGGCGATGAAATAGGGTTTGCGCTGGAAGGCATAGCCCGGCAGCGGCACACGATGGCGCGGCCCTTCGCCCCAGATCGGCGCCCAGTCCACCGACACCCCACAGGCCCAAAGCCGGGCGAGGCTGGCGATATGCCATTGGTCAT
>CAYTMV010000015.1:38780-45278 GCA_964439015.1 uncultured Gemmobacter sp. | reverse complement strand
CCACCGGCAAGCCCGAGGCGCTGGACGTGTTCGAGCCGGGCCGGGTGGCCCATGCCGTGGCCGAGTTGGGGCTGAAGCATGTGGTCATCACCTCGGTCGACCGTGACGATCTGGCCGATGGCGGGGCCGAGCATTTCGCCCAGACCATTCGCGCCATCCGGCACCGCTGCCCGGATGTCACCATCGAGGTTCTGGTGCCCGACTTTCTGAAATGCGGGCCCGAGGCTCTGGAGACCGTCGTGGCCGCGCGGCCCGATGTCTTCAACCACAATCTCGAAACCGTGCCGGGGCTTTACCCCGAGGTGCGGCCCGGCGCGCGGTATTTCGCCTCGCTGCGGTTGTTGCAGCGCGCCAAGGAACTGGACCCGATGCTGTTCACCAAGTCCGGCATCATGGTGGGCCTGGGCGAGGATGCGCAGGCCGTGCGTCAGGTCATGGACGACATGCGGGCCGCAGATGTGGATTTCCTGACCATCGGCCAATATCTTCAGCCCACGCCCAAGCATCACCGCGTCGACCGTTTCGTGACGCCGGACGAGTTTGCCGCCTATGAAAAGGCCGCTTACGGCAAAGGCTTCCTGATGGTATCGGCCACGCCGCTTACGCGCTCCAGCTATCACGCCGGCGACGATTTCGCGCGCCTGCGGGCGGCGCGGCAAGCCAAGACAAACCGCGACTGAGAGGCAGGGGCGCAGGTCGCGCCCCTTTTGCGCCCGTCCATTTAGCTGATAATCAATATTATGTAATATTTTTGATATGCAAAGCCGCCGGTTTGCATATTTACTCACCCAGACCTGCGGTCGAACAACACATTCCACTGTTGCCATATGACGTAGGCGCGGCCTAGATGGCAGCATGTGGCGCAGATATTTCCCGATCCTTCACTGGTCGCGCGGCTATGGACGCGAGACCCTGACCAATGACCTGCTGGCCGCGGTGATCGTCACGCTGATGCTGATCCCGCAATCGCTGGCCTATGCGCTGCTGGCAGGATTGCCCGCCGAGGTCGGACTTTACGCCTCGATCGCGCCACTGCTGTTCTACACCTTGCTGGGCACCTCGCGCACGCTGGCCGTCGGCCCGGTTGCGGTGGCCAGCCTCATGACGGCAGCCGCCATCGCGCCGCTGGCCACCGAAGGCACGCCGGAATATCTGGGCGCTGCGATTGCGCTGGCGATGCTGTCCGGCCTGATGCTGTTGGCCATGGGTCTGCTGCGCTTGGGTTTCATCGCCAATTTTCTCAGCCATCCGGTGATCGCGGGATTTGTGGCCGCCTCGGGTTTGCTGATCGCCGCGGGTCAGCTGGCAGCCCTGCTGGGCATCCAGGTCCGGGGCGGCACGCTGCCGGAGCTGGCTATCGGCATTTGGAAGAATCTGCCGGAAATCAGCTGGTTGACGGTCGTTCTTTCCATACCGGTTCTGCTCTGGCTGGTCTGGTCGCGCAAATATCTCAAGCCCACGCTGATCCGGCTGGGGCTTGGCGCGCGCAGCGCGGGTCTGGTCAGCCGCGCCGCGCCGGTTGTGGCGGTGCTGGTCACGATTGCCCTGGCGGCAGGGCTCGATCTGGGCGCGCGTGGCGTCGCGCTGGTTGGTCATGTGCCGCAGGGCCTGCCCCGCCCGGCGTTGCCGCCGCTGGATCTGGACCTCTGGGCGCAGATCCTGCTGCCGGCGGCGATGATCTCTATCGTCGGATATGTCGAAACGATCTCGGTCGCACAATCGCTGGCCGCCCGCCGACGTCAGCGGATCGACCCGGATCAGGAGCTAGTGGCGCTGGGGGCTGCCAATATCGGCGCGGCGGTTTCTGGCGGCTTTCCGGTGACGGGCGGTTTTGCGCGTTCGGTCGTCAATTTCGACGCCGGGGCCGAGACGCCGGCGGCGGGCGCCTTTACCGCGGTCGGCATGGCGCTGGCGACGCTGCTGCTGACGCCGGCGCTGTATTATCTGCCCAAGGCCACGCTGGCAGCCACGATCATCGTTGCGGTGCTGTCGCTGGTGGACCTGCGCGCCCTGCCCCGGATCGCCCGCTATTCGCGCAGCGATGCCGCGGCCCAAGGCGCCACGCTGATCGGCACCTTGCTGCTGGGGGTCGAAACCGGGATCGCCTTGGGGGTCGGCCTGTCGCTGGTTTTGCATCTGTGGCGCACCTCTCGCCCGCATGTGGCGGTGGTGGGTCAGGTGCCGGGGACCGAACACTTCCGCAACATCTCGCGGCACGAGGTTGTCACCACGCCAGAGGTTGTGTCGCTCAGGATCGACGAGAGCCTTTATTTCCCCAATGTGAGGTTTCTTGAGGATGAGGTGAACCGGGTGCTGGCCGAAAACCGCGCGGCCCGGCATCTGGTGCTGATGTGCCCCGCGGTCAACCAGATCGACGCCTCGGCGCTGGAAAGCCTCGAGGCGCTGAATACGCTTCTGAAAGAGGCCGGCGTTTCCCTGCATCTCAGCGAGGTTAAGGGGCCGGTGATGGATCGGCTGGCGCGCAGCCACTTTCTGCACCACCTGACGGGCCGGGTGTTTCTGACCCATTACGACGCGCTGGCGGCACTGGCCCCCGAGGTCACCGCCGCCTGTCGGGCCGCCGCACGTTGCGAGACGGCCCGCCCGGTGCGCGCCGCCCGTTAGACCACCGCAGCCTCGCGCAGCGGTTCGCCGCGCAGCACACGCGCGACCGACAGATCGCCGAGATCGAGGCTCTGCCAGCCGCCATGCAGGATCTGCTCGGCGATGCCGCGCCCCACGGCCGGCGCCTGCTGCAGACCGTGACCCGAGAAACCGTTGCACAGCACCAGGCTGGGCAGATCGGGGTGCGGGCCCAGAATCGCGTTCTGGTCCAAGGTGTTATAGGCATAATGCCCCACCCAGTGCCGCACCACCTTGACCGCGTCAAAGCCTGGCGCGCGGTGATAGAGCTGCTCCCAGATCACATCCTCGAACAGGTGAAGATCGGGTTCGAAGTCATTGGGATCGCAGCCAGAATCATCCTGCGGCACCGTGGCCGTGATCCAATGCTGATGTTCGGGGCGCAGGTAGAAGCCGTGATCCACCAGAAGCGGCGCGTCGGGATGGCGGGCGTTGGGGGCGTCGATCACAAAGACGGTGCGCTTGCGCGGCTCGACCGGCAGATCAAGGCCGGCCCAACGGCAAACCTCGGCCGCGCGGGTGCCGGCGGCATTGACCGCCGTGGCACAGGTCTGATGGCCCAGGCGCTCCAGCATCACGCCGGTCACGCGGCCGCCCTCGATGGTCAGCCCCGTGGCCCGGTCGGTCACGAATTCGGCGCCCTGCGCGCGGGCCGCGTTGCGCAGCCCCTGCAGCAGGCCCATGTTGTCAAACCAGCCCTCGTCGCGGCTGCCAAAGCTGCCCGCCGCCAGATCCTCGACATTCAGCCAGGGATAGCGCGCGGCGATCTGGGCCGGGGTCCAGACTTCGGTCGCAGCCCCCAGGCTGCGCTGCATCGCGGCGATCTCTTCCAGCGTCTGTGCCCCTGAGGCACTGTGGGCCAGAAACAGATAGCCGTTTTCCTTCAGCCCCAGATCAGGCACCTGCCCGCCCGGCCCGGTCCATTCGGCAAAATTGCGGATGAACTCGATCCCGAAGCGCGAGATCGCGACGTTCACGGCGCTGGAGAACTGCGAGCGGATCGAGGCCACGGACAGCGCGGTGGAGGCCTGCGAAAAGCTGACATCGCGCTCGGCCACCAGCACCTTGATCCCCGGCTGCATGCGCGTCAGCCAGAAGGCGACCGAGGCGCCCATCACTGCGCCACCGATCACCACCACGTCCCAGATCTTGTTCGACATTCTGATTGATTCTCTTGATTCAGACAGGCTCTCTGACCCTGTTCTAGGGATTTTTCCGGTGGTTTATCGCCCGCCACCGACATGGGACTGGTCAATCGGCGTCGGTCTGGCGCAGCTGCGGCGCTGTTTCAAATCCGAATGTTGCAAAGTGGATTTTGCAAAGAAAAGGGGCGGCACGCCGCGCGCACCGCCCCCTTATTCAGATATCCACCCGGGATCAGCCCTTGGCGTTCATCTTGGCGACTTCGGCAGCGAAGTCTTCTTCTTTCTTCTCGATGCCTTCACCCACGGCCATGCGCACGAAGCCGGTGATTTCCACGCCGGCATCCTTGGCAGCCTGACCCACGGTGATGTCGGGGTTCAGCACGAATTGCTGGTTGACCAGCGTGACTTCCGACAGGAACTTCTTCATCCGGCCCGGGATGATGTTGTTCTGGATCACGGCTTCGGGCTTGGGCTTCGCGGAGGCCGCGTTTTCTTCCAGCGCCTTGGCGGTCTGCACCGCCAGCTCGCGCTCGACCACGGTCGGGTCCAGATCGGACTCGTTCAGCGCCAGCGGCGAGGTCGCGGCGATGTGCATGGCGATCTGCTTGGCGATGCCGTTGTCGGCACCCTTCACCGCCACCAGCACGCCGATGCGGCCCAGACCGTCGGCAGCGGCAGTGTGGATGTAGGAGGCGACCGAGTCACCCTCGACCGAGGCCATGCGGCGCAGGGTCATGTTTTCGCCGATGGTGGCGATGGCATCGGTCAGCGCAGCCTCGACCGCCTTGCCGCCCATGTCGGCTGCCTTCAGCGCGTCCAGATCACCGGCGCCCAGAGCGGCCTTGGTGATGCCGGTCACCAGCGCCTGGAAATCGGCGTTCTTGGCGACGAAGTCGGTTTCCGAGTTCACCTCGACGGCGACGCCCTTGCCGCCCGAGACCGCGACGCCCACGAGGCCGTCAGCCGCCACGCGGTCGGCCTTCTTGGCGGCCTTGGCGAGGCCCTTGGTGCGCAGCCAGTCAACTGCGGCTTCCATGTCGCCATTGGTTTCGGTCAGCGCTTTTTTCGCATCCATCATCCCTGCGCCGGTCGATTCGCGCAGTTCTTTCACCATTTGAGCGGTGATGGTCATGTCAGACTCCTGAAATCCGGGTGTTCCCGGCGGGCATAGACCCGCCGGGTAAAAGGATTGCGACGAGGATCAAGCCTCGGCGACGGTCTCTTCTACCGGGGCGACTTCCAGCGCACCCAGGTCGACACCGGCCGCACCCAACTGGGCCGACATGCCGTCCAGCGCCGCGCGGGCGATCAGGTCGCAATACAGCGCGATGGCGCGGGCGGCGTCATCGTTGCCCGGGATCACATAGTCCACGCCCTTGGGCGAGCAGTTGGTGTCGACCACGGCCACGACCGGGATGCCCAGTTTCTTGGCTTCCAGCAGCGCCAGGTCTTCCTTGCCCACGTCGATCACGAAGATCAGGTCCGGCAGGCCGCCCATTTCACGGATGCCGCCCAGCGAGGCCTGCAGTTTGCCCTGCTCGCGTTCCATGTTCAGGCGCTCTTTCTTGGTGAGGCCTTCGGCGCCCTGCGCCAGGATCTCGTCGATCTGCTTCAGACGGGCGATCGAGTTCTGCACGGTCTTCCAGTTGGTCAGCGTGCCGCCCAGCCAACGGTGGTTCATGTAGAATTGCGCCGACTTTTCAGCGGCTTCGGCGACGGGCTTCTGGGCCTGACGCTTGGTGCCGACAAACAGGATGCGGCCGCCCTTGGCGACGGTGTCGCGCACGACTTTCAGCGCCTGGTCCAGCATCGGGACGGTCTGCGTCAGGTCGATGATATGGATGCCGTTACGGTCGCCATAGATGAATTCCGCCATCCGCGGATTCCAGCGGGCCGTCTGGTGGCCAAAGTGAACGCCAGCTTCAAGCAGCTGACGCATCGAAAACTCGGGGAGCGCCATGTGGATGTCCTTTCCGGTTTGCGCCTTGGCGGATGTTCTCAGGTCGCCCCTTGCGGGGGTTCCCAACCGGTGGACATGACGGGATTTCTCCCCGTCAGGCCCGCATCCGCCTGTGAAGTGCCGCCCCCTTACAGCCCGCAAGCTGCCTTGTCCAGCGAAAGCGTCACCCGGCCACCATCCGCAGCGCGCGGGCGCGGGCGGGCGGAATCGCCCCGATCTCCAGCCCGGTAAACACATGCAGCGTGTTCAGGTCGCGATCCACCACCGCGTGATCCGACACCCAGCCCCCCATCGCCAGATAGCTGCGCAGCAAGGGCGGCATGGTCAGAAGGGCGCGGGCACGGTCAGGCTTGCGCGTGCGCAGTACGCGGGCAAAGCGGAAGACCTCGGGCATCTTGACCCGCGGCCGCCAGCGGCGCGGCGCCAGATGGCCGTCCTTCAGCATGGCAAAGGCCTCGGCATGGGCTTCGGCCTCCAGCCCGTGAAAGCTGGAACAGCCAAACAGCATCTGCACGCCCTGCTGATCGACAAACCTGGCGATCGCGCCCCAGGCCAGCCGCAGGATATCGGGGTCGCGCGCTGCAGGATGAATGCAGAATCGCCCCATTTCGATCATCGGCCCGGCAAATCGGCGCAGGGCCGACAGTTCGTAAAATTGCGCCGCATAGCATTGATCGATCTGATCGCCCCCGGCCAAGGGCAGAAAGCGGAAGCAACACTGCAAATCACCGCTTTGCAAATCTTCGATCA
>CAYTMV010000015.1:0-38680 GCA_964439015.1 uncultured Gemmobacter sp. | reverse complement strand
AAGGGCAGAAAGCGGAAGCAACACTGCAAATCACCGCTTTGCAAATCTTCGATCAGCAGGTGTTTGCAAATGGTGTCAAAGCGATCGACATCCCGCCCCTCGCCGCCGCGAAAGCACAGATGCCGCAGCGCCTGCGCCGAGGCGACATCGGTTGCGGTTTCTGCCAGCCTGGCCCGATACCGGCCCTTGACGATCACGTCCATTCCGCCTGCCCTCCGCCCGTTCAGGGCCGAAGATGCGCCGGGCAGGTAACGGGCCGGCGACAGTTGGACACTCAGTTGTTCAGCAGTTGATCCGCGCGCAGACGGCCGAAGTTGCTGAACAGCTGTTGCAGCACCGTCAGACCGCGCACATTGCTTTCGGTGACGCGGCGCGACAGCGGGACCACGCGGCCATCCTGCAGCCCATAACGGCCCACGCCATCGACGATGCCGGCCTCGGTAAAGGTCACCGCCACCACCTGCCGGTCGATTTCTTGCGGTTCGCGCGGACCGTAATGCTTGTAGCGGCTTTGCACCCAGAACCAGCCCTGATCGTTCAAAAGCCCCGAGGCGGAAGGCCGGCCCAGCTTTTGCGCCACGGTCTCGCGGGTGTCGCTGCCCAGCTGGATCTGCGCCAGATCCTCGTCCGAGGGCGCATAGCCATGATTGCGATAAACCGGCGCGCAGGCCATGACCGACGCCAGCGCCAGAATCGCGGCCAGCCGCGCTACCGCCCTGCCCAAGCCATTTGCCATGCTTGCCCTCGCCTGCACCATTCCCGCCCGCAACCTGCCCCGCATCCCGCCGGGCCGTCCGCGTCTTGTCATGGGCTTACAGAAGGTCGCGCCCCTGTTCAAGGAAGTTGCAGCGGGTTAGGATGCCGGAATGAACGATACGCCCCTCCCCTCCGCCCTGACCCATCCGTTGCGCACGGCCAGCCTGCCGACGCGCAAGGCCACCCGCTTTGACCTGAAGCCTGATGACGCGACGCGCGCAGCACTTGCCGAGGAGCTGGGGATCACCGCGATCCACGCCCTGCGCTTCAAGGGCACGCTGACCCCCGAGGGGCGGCAGGATTTCCGGCTGGAG
Organism: uncultured Gemmobacter sp.; assembly: GCA_964439015.1. Lineage (GTDB taxonomy): Bacteria > Pseudomonadota > Alphaproteobacteria > Rhodobacterales > Rhodobacteraceae > Gemmobacter. The sequence continues at coordinate 37,610 of CAYTMV010000015.1, read as the reverse complement.
GCGCAGCTGGACGCCGAGGTCGAGCAGCCCTGCACCATCACCCTCGCCCCCGTCCGCACGCTGCTGCGCGAAACCCTGTTGCGCCGCTACCTTGCAGATGTGCCCGAACCCGAGGGCGAGGAAGTGGAGATCCCCGCCGATGATTTCGAGGCCCTGCCCGAGGTGATCGATCTGGGCACGGTCGCCACCGAGGCGCTGGCGCTGGCGCTGCCGCTTTATCCGCGGGCCGAGGGTGCCGCGCTGGAGCAGGCCGTCTTTGCCGCGGCGGGCGTCGAGCCGCTGACCGACGAGGCGCTGCGCCCCTTTGCCGGGCTGGCAGGCCTGGCCGCGCGACTGAAAGGCGATGGCGGCGACGATCAGGGGGGCGACCGGGGCTGATCCCCGGAAAAGATGCAACATTCCCCTTGCACCCGGCCGGAATCCGTCTATGTTCCGCGCCTCATCGACAGCCGCTCCAGCGCGCCGGAATCACGGGCGACGGGCGGCTGTTGTCAAAGATAAATCAGGGGCTTGCCCCTCACTACCCGAGGTCGAGACAATGGCTGTCCCGCAGAACCGAGTCACCCGTTCCCGCCGCAACATGCGCCGTGCGCATGACGCCCTTGTTGCCGCCAATCCGGCTGAATGCTCGAATTGCGGCGAGCTGAAGCGCCCGCACCACGTTTGCGGCGCCTGCGGCCATTACGACGCCCGCGAGATCGTCGCCGTGGCGAAAGAAGTGGATGTGGACGAGGACGCGGCGTAAGCCGCTTCCCCTGCTCGCGCGCCTGAGATGACGACCGGAACCCCACTTCCGACCCAAGGCGCGCCGCGCATCATCATTTCCGTTGACGCGATGGGCGGAGATCGCGGGCCGGCTGCAGTTGTGGCCGGCTTGGTCGATTCTGCCACCCGCAACCCTGACATTGCCTTCATCCTGCATGGCGACGAAGCCGTGCTGACGCCGCTGCTGGCCCGTCGCCGCGTGCTGGATGGCCGCGTGACCCTGCGCCATGCGCCGCGGGTGGTGACGATGCATGACAAGCCCAGTCAGGTGATGCGCCATGGCGAGGGCACCTCGATGTGGTCCGCCATCGACAGCGTCAAGAAGGGCGAGGCGACGGTGGCCGTATCTTGCGGCAATACCGGCGCGCTGATGGCGGTCAGCATGCTGCGCCTGCGCAAACTGCCCGGCGTGAACCGCCCGGCCATCGCCTGCCTGTGGCCGTCGCGCAATCCCGGCGGCTTCAACGTGATGCTGGACGTGGGCGCCGACATCAAGGCCGATCCCGAAGACCTGCTGCAATACGCCTTCATGGGGGCTTCCTATGCCCGCAACGGCCTGGCGCTGGAACGTCCGCGCGTTGGCCTGCTGAATGTCGGCACCGAAGAACACAAGGGCCGCGCCGAGCTGAAAATCGCCCATGACCGCATGGCCGAGGCCGCACAGGCCGGCGGCTATGAGTTCGTGGGCTTTGTCGAGGGCGGCGATATCCCCGGCAGCCGCGCCGATGTGATCGTGACCGACGGTTTCACGGGCAATATCGCGCTCAAGACCGGCGAAGGCACCGCCAAGCTGATCGGTGATTTGCTGCGCGAGGCCTTCAACGCAACGCTGCTGTCACGGGTGGCCGCCCTGCTGGCCATCGCCTCGCTGAAACGGCTGCAAAAGCGCATCGACCCGCGCCGGGTGAATGGCGGCGTGTTTCTGGGCCTGAACGGCACCGTGGTCAAATCGCACGGTTCGGCCGACGCGACCGGCGTTTCCGCCGCGATCAAACTGGCCTTCCAGCTGGCGCAATCCGGCTTCAACACCCGTCTGGCGCAGCGCCTTGCATCCGCGAGCGCCGCGGGGCAGGATGCCGTGATCTCCAGCGGCAATGGACACATATCCTCATGACGATCAGGGCAGTGGTTAAGGGCGTCGGGCATTACCTGCCCGAGCGCGTTGTGCCGAATTCGGAGTTTGCCGACCGGATTGATACATCGGACGAATGGATCCGCACCCGCTCGGGGATCGAGCAGCGGCATTTCGCGGCCGAAGGTCAGACCACCTCGGACATGGCGATCCGCGCGGCAAAGGCCGCGTTGGACCATGCCGGGCTGACGGCGGATGACATCGACGCCATCGTGCTGGCGACCTCGACCGCCGATTTCACCTTTCCCTCGGCTGCGACCATGGTACAGGCCGGGCTGGGCATGACCCGCGGCTTTGCCTTCGACGTCCAGGCGGTCTGCGCCGGGTTTGTCTTTGCCCTGTCCACCGCCAATGCTCTGATCCTGTCGGGTCAGGCCAGGCGGGCGCTGGTTATCGGCGCCGAGACCTTCTCGCGGTTGATGGACTGGGAAGACCGCACCACCAGCGTGCTGTTCGGCGACGGTGCCGGCGCCGTGGTGCTGGAGGCGACCGAGGGACAGGGCACCACCGCCGACCGTGGCATCCTGGCCGCCGACCTGCATTCCGACGGGCGCCACAAGGACATCCTGCATGTCGATGGCGGCGTCTCGACCGGCCAGACCGGACATCTGCGGATGCAGGGCAAAGAGGTCTTCCGCCACGCAGTCGAAAAGCTGGCCGAAACCGCTCATGCCTGCCTCGACAAGATCGGCCTCAGCGGCGCGGATGTCGACTGGATCGTGCCGCATCAGGCCAATATCCGCATCATCGAGGCCACCGCCAAACGGATGCAGGTGCCGATGGACCGCGTGGTCGTCACCGTGCAGGACCACGGCAATACCTCGGCTGCGTCGATTCCCCTCGCGCTGTCGGTCGGCGTTCAGCGCGGGCAGATCAAGCCCGGCGACCTGATCGTGACCGAAGCGATCGGTGGCGGTCTGGCCTGGGGCTCGGTGGTGCTGCGCTGGTAAGGCGCGATTTCGGAAAAATCCCGCCAATCCAACTGCTTCGCCGCAGTTGTTGTTGACAGCCGCCCCCGCCTGTCCAATGCTGGCACAAAATCCGGGGGGGGATGGAACGTGAGCGAGAAGACTCTGACCCGCATGGACCTCAGCGAGGCGGTCTACCGCGTCGTGGGGTTGTCGCGCAACGAAAGTGCCGAACTGGTCGAAGCGGTGCTGCAACATGTCTCGGACGCGCTGGTCGCGGGCGAGACGGTGAAGATTTCCGGCTTTGGCACTTTTTCGGTGCGTGACAAGGCCGCCCGCGTCGGCCGCAATCCCAAAACCGGCGACGAAGTGCCGATCAGCCCGCGCCGCGTGCTGTCCTTCCGCCCGTCGCATCTGATGAAGGAGCGTGTGGCCGCCGGCGGCAAGCGCTGACGCCGCGGCCCCTGAACCCGCATGGAAAAATCGCCCGAGGCCTTCCGCACCATCAGTGAGGTGGCCGAGTTTCTGGATACCCCGGCGCATGTGCTGCGTTTCTGGGAAAGTCGTTTTCCGCAGATCAAGCCGGTGAAGCGCGCGGGAGGGCGGCGGTATTACCGTCCCGCCGATGTGGCCCTGCTGGGCGGCATCCGGCGCCTGCTGCATGACGAAGGGATGACCATCCGCGGCGTGCAAAAGGTGTTGCGCGAAAATGGCGTGCGCCATGTGGCGGCGCTGGCGTCTGGGCAGGATTTCGTCGATTCCGACTTCGAGGAACTGCTGGAGGCCGCCGAGACCGCGGATTTCCAGCCCGCCCCGCAGGGGGCAGAGGTGATTCCCCTGGCGGCCTTTACCGCCGAACCCGAGGCCGCTGCGACAGGTCCAGCCGACCGGACCGAAGCATCCGAACTGCTGCCCCCGTCTGCTCCCATCCCTCAGCCCGGCCCTGTCGAGGTGGTCAACCCCGGCCTCGAGGATGTGCTGCCCGAGGATCTGGCCCCCGAGGATATGGATCGCGCGGCCGACACCGCCGATCACCTGCCAGAGGACGTGTGCGAAGACCCGTCTGGGACCGACACGGATGACCTTCCCCCCCAGCGGACACCAGAGGCGGTGGTTGAAGACCTGCCGCCAGCGGCCCCGGAGCCGCAGGCCGCAATGGCGCCCTTGCCGCTGCAACCGGATCTGTTCGCCGATCGTTCCCCCGCGCCCCTTCTGGTCGAGACCGTGGTTGAGACCGTTGAGATCGAGGTGGTTCTGACCGACGAGGCGGCGAGCGAGACTGCAGAACCCAAGCTAGAGGATGGCCCGTCAAACCTGTTCGCCGCTGAAAGCGACGAAGAATCTGTCATTGTTTCCGCCAGCTTGCCCGAATCGCAGCCGGAGCCCGAGCCGTTGCTCGATTTGGCCCCCGAAGCGCCGCTGACGGTTACGGGATCAGAGGAAGTGCCTCAGGTCGCGGCAACGATCCCTGCATCCGATGCTGAAATCGCGGCAGAGTCCGGTGTGATCTGGTGGCCTGCTGCGCTGCGCGCCCTGCCCCGCGACTCGCGCCACGCCGATGATCTGGCCCCGGTGGCCGATCTGGCACGCGATCTGCTTGCGCGCTTGCAAAGCCATCGTTGAGATGACGTTTTTCTGCGCTTTACCGCTTGCCCCCGCCGCGAATATCGCTATGTATCGCCGCAGTTCGGGCCGTAGCGCAGCCTGGTTAGCGCGTCCGTCTGGGGGGCGGAAGGTCGGGAGTTCGAATCTCCCCGGCCCGACCATCGAAAACCTGCCCGCCCTTGGCAACAAGGTGCGGGCGGTTTCATTTCCGGCACCTGCCGTCTGGGGGGAATGATGTCTGCAACCGGGGTTTTGCCATCGCAGGCGATCCGCAGCCTGATCGACCGCGGCGCCATCGCCGCCGACCATCCGTTTGCCGCCGGTCAGGTGCAGCCCGCCAGCCTTGATCTGCGGCTAGGCGCGGTGGCCTATCGGGTGCGCGCCTCGTTTCTGGCCGGGGCCGGACGGTCCGTTGCCGATCGCATCGCCGAATTCGAAATGCACAGGATCGACCTGACCGAAGGCGCGGTGCTGGAAAAGGGCTGCGTCTATATCATCCCGTTGATGGAGCGGCTGGCCCTGCCCGTTGGGCTGTCAGCGGTGGCCAACGCCAAAAGCTCGACCGGGCGGCTGGACCTGTTGACGCGTCTGATCACCGATGGCGGCGTCGAGTTCGACCGCATCGCCCCCGCCTATACCGGCCCGCTCTATGCCGAGGTCTGCCCGCGCAGCTTTTCGGTGCTGGCCCGCGCGGGGCAGCGCCTGAACCAGATCCGGTTCCGGCAGGGTCAGGCGGTGTTGTCGGATGCCGACCTGTCGGCGCTGCACGCCCAGGAGCCGCTGGTGGCGGGCGGCGCGGCGGTGATCTCGGAGGGGCTCGGCTTTTCGGTCGACCTTCGGCCCGAGACCGGCGATCTGGTCGGCTGGCGCGCCAAGCCCCATGCCGGGGTGATCGACCTCGATCGCATCGGCCATTACGACCCGGCCGAATATTGGGAAGAATTGCGCACCCGCAGTGGCCGGATCATCCTCGATCCCGGCGCTTTCTATATCCTCGTCTCGCGCGAGGCGGTGACGATCCCGCCGGATTACGCCGCCGAAATGGCGCCCTATCTGGCGATGGTGGGCGAGTTTCGGGTGCATTACGCGGGTTTCTTCGATCCCGGTTTCGGCCATTCCAGCGCCGGCGGCGCGGGGTCACGCGGCGTGCTGGAGGTGCGCTGCCACGAGGCCCCCTTTGTGCTGGAACATGGTCAGGTCGTCGGCCGGCTGGTCTATGAGCGGATGTCCGAACGGCCGGAAACCCTGTATGGTCAAAGCATTGCCTCGAATTATCAAGGTCAGGGGCTTAAACTCGCCAAGCATTTCCGCTGACTTTTCAAAAGCGCCATGGAAAGATTGCAATTTGGCCAGAGCCATTTGCAACCGTACGCCGTTCAATTTGCAAAGGCTTTTAGCGTCCCAGTCTGCGGGACAGTTGTGCAGCCTTGCGGGCGCGCTTTGCGGCAGCGCGGGCATCGGTTGACAGGTTAGCCTGCGCCTGCGGCGACGCCGTTCCCGGCTTGCCCTTGCGCGCCATCATCTCCATGCCTTTGTTGACGCCGGCATTCACGCCCTTGTTCAGCAAACGCCGGAAAACCATGTTGCCAATCTGCGAAAGCAGTTTTGCAAAGTCCATCCCTTACTCCTCGAACATTTCGCCCTGATCGGGGGCCACTCCGTCGTCTTCCTCATCGCGCATCGCGCCCGGCAGCGGCCGGTTGTCCAGCAGGCCCGCCGCACGCAGATCCTTCAGCCCCGGCAGATCGCGCGCGGATTCCAGGCCGAAGTGATCCAGAAACGTCTCGGTCACCACAAACGTCACCGGTCGGCCCGGCGTCATGCGGCGCCGACCAAAGCGGATCCACTCCATCTCCAGCAACTGGTCGATGGTGCCCCGGCTGACCGCCACGCCACGGATCTCCTCGATCTCGGCGCGCGTCACGGGCTGATGATAGGCAATGATCGCCAGCGTCTCGATCGCGGCGCGGCTGAGCTTCCGGGTTTCGATCACCTCGCGGCTCATCAGATGCCCGAGATCTGGTGCCGTGCGAAACGCCCAGGCGTCGCCCACCCGCACCACATGCACCCCGCGCCCCTCATAGCGGCGGCGCAAATAGGCCAGCGCCTCGGCCGGATCGCAGCCATGCGGCATCCGCCGCGCCAGTTCGGCCACTGTAACAGGCTCGGTGGCGGCAAACAGGATCGCCTCGACCATCCGCTCCTGCTCGGCGATCGGCGGGGATTCGAACAGGGATTTCTCGATCGGCGCGCTCATGCATCGCCCCGTCGGATCAGAAGCGGCGAAAAGGTCTCGGCCTGCCGCAGACGCACTTCGCCGCGCTTGGCCATCTCCAACACGGCGGCAAAATGTGCGGCCTTGGCTGACCTGCGCCGGATCGAAGACGCCTCCCAGCCCTCGGGCATCCAGCTTTCCAGATCGGTCCAGTCGCCAAGATAGCCGATCAGGCCACGCAACCGATCAAGTGCCTGCTCCATCGTGAAAACATGTTCGCGATCAAAGGCATAGGGGCGAAACTCATCCTTGGTTCTCAACCGCGCATAGGCGCGCATCAGGTCCAGCAGATTGGCCGTCCAGACGGTTTTGCGATGGGTGCCGTAGGCCTCGGGCGCCCCCCGCGCAAAGAAGTCGCGGCCCTTCTGGTCCCGCGCCATCAACCGCGCCGCCGCATCGCGCATCGCCTCAAGGCGTTGCAACTGATAGGCCAGATGGGCGGCCAGTTCCTCGGCCGAGGGTCCATCCTCTGCCGGATCGGGCGGCAAGAGCAGGCGCGATTTGAGATAGGCAAGCCAGGCTGCCATGACCAGATAATCGGCCGCAAGTTCGATCCGCAAGTCTTTGGCTTTATTCACAAAAGAAAGATACTGTTCAACCAGCTGCAAAACCGAGATCCGCCGCAGATCCACCTTCTGGCTGCGCGATAGCGTCAGCAGCAGATCCAGGGGCCCCTCAAACCCGTCGACATCGACGATCAGCGCCTCGGCCTGCAGCCTGGCCTCCACCCGATCGCCGCTATCCCAAGCCTCAAGCAAGCGCCCGCCCCTCGATCAGGGCCGCGTGTTCGTCCACCAAGGCGGCCATGTCCACAGCATCCGGCGCCCGCCGCAGCGCCAACGCGCGCGCTGCCCTTTGTTCAGCGGCAGAGGTCAGTGTGCCGGCACCTTCGACCACTTCCTGCATTTCATTCCGTAAGCCATTGCAATGCAGCGCAATATCGCAACCCGCCTCCATCGAGGCGCGTGTGCGCTCGAACAAGGTTCCGCGCAGCGCCTGCATGTTCAGATCGTCGGTCATCAACACACCGTCAAAGCCGATCTGCTGTCGGATTGCCTTGATAACCGCGGGCGACTGCGTGGCGGGTGCGGTATCAAAGGCCGAAAACACGATATGGGCGGTCATGCCCAACGGCAGATCGCTCAACCCGCGAAACACAGCGAAATCGCTGGCCGCCAGCACATCAGGCGAGGCCGTCACCGTGGGCAAGGCGAGATGCGTATCCAGATCCGCACGACCATGACCGGGAAGATGCTTGACCACGGGCAATACACCACCGGCCAGAAGGCCATCGGCGGCGGATCGCGCAAGATGAATAACTTCTTCCACATCATTGGAAAGGCAGCGATTTTTCAGAAATGGATGCGTCCGTTCCGTCGCCAGATCAGCGCAGGGCGCGCAATTGCCGTCGATCCCGCAGGCGCGCAATTCAGCCGCGATCAACCTATGCCGCAGCCAGACGCCACGCGCCAACGCCTTCATTCCACGGGGTCGCAGGCGATCAACCTCGTCCATCGGCGGCAACCAGTCGCGCCAATGCGGTGGCCGAAGCCGTTGCACCCGCCCCCCCTCCTGATCGACAAAGACCGGAGCGTCGCGGCCCACTGCCTCCCGCAAGGCAGACGTCAGCGCCAAAACCTGCGACGGCGTGTCAATGTTACGCGCGAAGAGGATGAATCCAAACGGATTTACCTCGCGGAAGAAGGTTGCTTCCTCAGCCGTCAGCTGCATGCCGGACAGGCCGAGGATGGTCGCGGAAATCGCGGTCATCGCTGCGCGACCGGGATGCAGGTCGCCCCCTCGGCCACCAATGCGGCACAGAACCGCTGCGCTTCGGACCGGTCGGCAAAGCCCTTTGCACGCAGGCGGAAAAAGCTGCGCCCGCCCGAGGTTGCTGTCTGGATCACCCGCTCTTTCCCGGACATCAGTTCGGAGAACGGCCCGGCCAGCTTGTCCCAGGCGCTGCGCGCCTGATCGGTCGCGTCAAAGGCACCCAGCTGCACCATCCACGTGCCGGGGGCGATGGTGGCAGGATCAACCTCTTGCGCCACCGAGGCCAAGGTGGTTTCCAGCGCGGCCTCGGTCGCCGCAGGCGGCGGCGCAAGGCCCGTGGGCCGGGCCTGTGGGCGCAAGGTCTTGCCGATACCGCCCGGCACAATGACGGCAGGCTCCACGGTCTGTTGCGGCGTGACATCGACAACCGGTCCGGCACTGGTGGCTGCGACCAGCGTGGGCTGGACCTCGACGGGTGGAGCCGTCAGCAGGCCCGGCACCGGCTGCACCGCCGGCTGTTCGGCCTGGCCCAGGCCCGCCACGTCCTGCGGCGTCAGGTCCACCGGGCGCGGCGCCAGCGTCAACTGGTCCGGCACCGGGGCAGCCACGCCCACGGCGGGCACGTTATTCACCGACAGGCCTTGATGATCGGCCACCCTGCCGCCGGGATTGGGCGGGGCCAGACGCATCGGCCCCTCGGGCGCGCGCACCACCGGGATGCCCAAGGCATCGCGCACCGCGATCTGGTAACCCCACACCCCAAGCCCGACGGTCAGCACAACCGAGGCCGCTGCACCCACAAGATTTGCCGGCGACATGCCCCGCCTGACGGAGGGCTGACCACCCGCCGCCGGATCGAACCTGTCGAAATCCACCTCTGCCATCGTCTGCCCCCGCGCCTGTCGGCGCCGCCTGCCTGTTCCTGTCGACCGGGGCGCCGTTGGGTCAGCGCATTTCCTCGGCCGGAGTGACGCCCAGAATACCAAGGCCCGCGCAAATCACAACCGCGCAGGCCCGCGCCAAGGCGATTTTCGCCCGGCTGGTGGCAGCATCGTCCTGCAGGAACCGCAGCGCCGGCTCGTCATTGCCACGGTTCCACAGCGCGTGGAGGTCCGAGGCCAGCTCATAGAGGTAGAAGGCCACCCGATGCGCCTCGTTGCCACGCGCGGCGATCTCGACCAGGCGCGGCCATTCGGCGATCTTGCGGATCAGCGCCAGCTCGGCCTCGTGATCCAGCTTTTCCAGGTGGGCATGCGTCAGGCTGTCATCATCCACCGACAGACCGGCATCGCGCGCCTTGCGCAGGACCGAGTTCACCCGCGCATTTGCATATTGCACATAAAAGACCGGGTTGTCCTTGGATTGCTCCAGCACCTTTGCAAAGTCGAAATCCAGCGCCATGTCGTTCTTGCGGGTCAGCATGACAAAACGGGTCACATCCGCGCCCACCTCATCGACCACATCGCGCAGGGTCACGAAGGTGCCGGCGCGCTTGGACATCTTGAAGGGCTCGCCGTTCTTGTAAAGCTTGACCAGCTGGATCAGCTTGATGTCGAGCGGCACGCGGCCATCCGACAGCGCCGAAACCGCCGCCTTCATGCGCTTGACGTAACCGCCATGATCGGCGCCGAAAATGTCGATCAACTGATCAAAGCCGCGCCGCACCTTGTTGTAATGATAGGCAATATCGGGGGCGAAATAGGTCCAGCTGCCGTCGGATTTCTTCACCGGCCGGTCCACGTCATCGCCATGCGCGGTCGAGCGGAACAGGGTCTGTTCGCGCGGCTCCCAATCCTCGGGGGTCTTGCCCTTCGGCGGCTCCAGAACGCCCTCGTAGATCAGGCCCATGCCGCGCAACGTCTCGATCGCGGCCTCGATCTCGCCGGTGCCGTAGAGGGCCTTCTCGCTGGCATAGACATCCATCCGCACGCCAAGCGCGGCCAGATCCTCGCGGATCATTTCCATCATGCGTTCGGTCGCATAGTCGCGGATCTCGGCCAGCCAGACCGACTCCGGCTGGTTCAGGAAACGATCGCCAAATTGCGCCTTCAGCGCCTCGCCCACCGGGATCAGATAGTCGCCGGGATAGAGGCCCTCGCGGATCTCGGGCTCCAGCCCATGCGCCTCGCGATAGCGTTCATAGGCGCTGCGGGCCAGCACATCGACCTGCGCGCCACCGTCGTTGATGTAATACTCGCGCGTCACGTTCCAGCCCGCAAAGGCCAGCAGGTTGGACAGAGCATCGCCCACCACCGCGCCCCGCACATGGCCCACATGCATCGGCCCGGTCGGGTTGGCCGAGACAAACTCGACATTCACCTTCTGCCCCGCCCCGATGTCCGAGCGGCCATAATCGGCGCCCTGCTCCAGCACGCGGCGCACCAGATCCTGCCAGACCGCCGGTTTCAGCCGCAGGTTCAGAAAGCCCGGCCCTGCCACTTCGGCCATCTGGATGCGCGGGTCGTCCGCCAACCGGGCGGCCAGCGCATCGGCGATGGTGCGCGGGTTCTGGCCCGCGGGCTTGGCCAGCACCATCGCGGCATTGGTGGCCATGTCGCCATGGGCGGGATCGCGCGGCGGCTCGACCGTCACGGCGGTCATGTCCAGCCCGGCGGGCAGCGCGCCCGCATCCTGCATCTGCCCCAGCGCGGCCAGCACCAGGCCGCGGATTTCGGTGAAAAGGTTCATGTGAAGCGTCCTTCCGTTGCCTCAGGCTTTGCCAGAGGCGGCAAGAACGGTCAAGCGGCGGCCCGCCTCAGCGCCAATGCGCAGTGCGGGCGCGATGCTGGGCAAGGGTCAGGTGCCGGGCCGGAGAGATGAATTCCTCGGCCCGCGTGATCCAGCCGCCCTTGCCCCCCGATCGGCTGCGGGCGAACTTGCGGCTGGCGGGGCGGGCATCGGCCAGGGCGTAGTAATAATCGCGGCGCGCTATGCCGTATTGATCGGCCAGATCGGGGACAGCCGCCGCCGCCGCATGGGCCGCCCGCGCGGTCTGTGGGCCGATCACGCCATCATCGCTGCAAGGATGGCCCAGCCGGGTCAGAAGCCGTTGCAGAATCTTCACCGCATTGGCCCCGGCATTCACCTGCATGTCGAAAACGCTGGCCTGAAGTTGCAAAGGCAAATTTGTCAGGCCGGGTTTTGCAAAATATTCCCGCAGAAAGATGTCCACGGCCTGTTCGCGGGTCAGCCGGCGCACATCCGCCGCCGTCACCTGCCCGTCGCGGTCCAGATCCATTCCCAGCCGCCGCATTGTGTGGATGGTGACGCCGTGCTTGGTGGCCCCGCCCGGATCGGCGGGGTCGTTCACATAGCCGCCCTCGCGGGCAACGATTTCTTTGGCAATATCCTGAACAGACCGCATGAGGCCCCCCGTTTGCTGCCGGGAAAGCCTCGGACGGTCAGGTTAACAGCGGCGAAATCAACCGTTCGGCTGCTGATAGACACCCTGCTCCTTCAGCGCGTCCATCACCTCTTTCGGCATGTAGGTCTCGTCATGCTTGGCAAGGATTTCCGTCGCCACAAACACCCCGTCCACCATCTGGCCGGTGCCGATCATCCCCTGATTTTCGGCAAACAGGTCCGGGAGAATGCCGGTAAATCTGACCGGGACAGTCTCGGCGCCATCGGTCACGGTGAAGGTGATGGTCTCGCCCTGCCCGCGCTGCAATGAGCCCGCTTCGACAAGCCCGCCCAGACGAAAGACCTCGCCGGGTTCCGGCGGCTCGGACACCACTTGCGCGGGCGCGCGGAAAAAGTTGATGCCATCCTGCAGGCCATAGCCAATCAGCCCGGCCGCCCCGAACAGCGCCAGGAAAGCCAACAGGATGATCTGTATGCGGCGCTTTTTCTTAAGCCCCTTAAGACCAGACATTACCCTTCTCCTTCAATCCCTTGCGGGCCGATCCTCACGGGAATACCGGCGCGCCCATCAGCCCCGCGGTTTCCTCCAGCCCCAGCATGAGGTTGGCGTTCTGGATGGCCTGACCGGAGGAGCCCTTGGTCAGATTGTCCAGAACCGCGATCACCAGCGCCCGGCCGGGAATGCGATCCCCCGTCACGCCGATATGGCAGAAATTGGACCCGCGCACATCGCGTGTCGAGGGGAGTGCGCCAAAGGGTAGCACCTCGATGAACGGCTCCAGCGCATAGCGCGCCTCAAGCGCGGCCCAAACCGCCTGCGGGTCGCCCTTCACATAGACCGAGGCCAGGATGCCGCGGTTCATCGGCAACAGGTGCGGCGTAAACTGCACCAGAACAGGTCTGCCCGCCAAGGCACTGAATTCCTGATCAAATTCGCCAAGATGGCGATGCTTGCCACCGGCGGAATAGCTGTGGCAGCCTTCGGACAGTTCGGCATGCAGCAGGTTTTCCTTGAGGCTGCGTCCCGCCCCCGACACGCCGGCCTTCAGGTCAATCACGATATCGTCAAGATCAATGCAACCGGCCTCGATCAGCGGGCAGATCGCATATTGGCCGGTCGCGGCGTTGCAGCCGGTGCCCGCCACCAGACGGGCGGCGCGGATGTCGTCGCGGTAAAATTCGGTCAGGCCATAGACCGCCTCGGCCTGCAGGTCGGGCGCGGCATGGGGTTTGCCATACCATTTTTCATACTCCGCCAGATCGCGCAGCCGAAAGTCCGCCGACAGGTCCACCACCCGCAGATCGCGCGGCAATTCCTTGATCACCGCCTGAGACGTTGCATGAGGAAGCGCGCAGAAGGCCAAGTCAACATGGGAAAAATCGACATCCTCGATCTTGACCAGCGGCGGCAGGTTCATGTGGCGCAGGAAGGGAAAGACCTCGGCCATTTCCATGCCCGCCTTGCGATCGCCGGTCAGCGCCACGATCTGCATCTGCGGATGGGTGGCAATCAGCCGGACCAACTCGGCCCCCGTATAGCCCGACGCCCCGAGGATTGCGATTTTCTTGCGCATGTCCGCCTCCTGATCTTGCGGTTCTGATCTGCCGCAGACTAGCTTGCGTTGCAATCGGTTTTGCGTGGATGGTCAGCATGGCGGAGCTTTGGCATTACTCGGATCGCGGCACGCCCAAAGGCCCCGTCGCGCGCGCCGACATCGAGACGATGATCCGTCAGGGCGTGATCTCGCGCACCACCTTGATCTGGCGCGAGGGGATGACCGGCTGGGTCGATGCCTGGACGCAGTTTTCCTTTGACACAATCACGCCGCCGCCGCTGCCGGGCCAGTATCAGGAGGCACCGCTGGCCCAGCCCGGCCCCGCCCAGCCCGGCACCGCAGTGCAGGACGGGCTTTATGCCGGCGCGCCCGCCCGCAGTTTTCAACAGGCGATCTCGGTCTGCTTCGGTAAATTCGCCACCTTCTCGGGGCGGGCCAGCCGGTCGGAATATTGGTATTTCGTGTTGTTCACCGTGCTGGTCAGCTTTGCGCTGGCGCTGGTGGAGGCGGTGGCGACCGGCGGAGAAACGACGGTCCTGTCGGACATGTTCAGCCTTGCCACCCTGCTGCCCTCGCTGGCGGTAGGCGCGCGGCGGCTGCATGACATCGACCGCAGCGGCTGGTGGATCGGGGCGCCGGTTCTGGGCGGTATAGCCTTTTTCGGCTTCGCGCTCGCCGCCGCGCAAGGCCCGGCCGCGCCCGGCCTGATTGCCATCGGCAGCGTCATTGGCCTCGGTCTCGTGATCCTGCTGCTCGTCTTTCTGGTGACGAAAGGCGATCCCGGCCCCAACCGATTTGGTTAAGCGGCCTCGAAGGTGATGTGGCGGCGCAGAAACTGGGTGGCCTTGCCCGAGACATAGGCCGGATCACCGGTGGTCAGGAACCGGGTCTGCGTGCCCTTGCCCAGAAACTCGGGCCGGCGCTGCAGATAATCGGCCAGCGATTCCGCCACCAGATCGGCCTGGCTGAACACCTTGACCTCTGCCCCCAGCGCGTCCTGAAACGCGGCCGCCATCAGCGGGTAATGGGTGCAGCCCAGGATCGCGGCCTCGGGATGCGGCATCCGCCGCTTCAGCGCCTCGACATGGCTGCGCACCAGCGCCTCGGCCAGGATCTCGTCGCCCTGCTCGATCGCGTCCACCACGCCGCCGCAGGGCTGGGCCTCGACATCCACCCCGATCGCGCGGAAGGCCAGCTCGCGCTGAAAGGCGCGACTGGCGACGGTGGCAGGCGTGGCAAACAGCGCCACATGCTTGACCGCGACCTCGCGCGGGGGCGAGTTGTCGCCCCATTGCCGCTCGGTCAGCGCCTCGATCAGCGGCACAAAGACCCCCAGAACCCGCTTGCCCTCGGGCAGCCAGGTTTCCTGCATCCGCTTCAGCGCCGCGGCCGAGGCGGTATTGCAGGCCAGGATCACCAGATCGCAACCTTCGGCCCAAAGCCGCTCGGTCGCGGCGCAGGTCAGGTTGAAGATGTCTTCAGGGGTGCGCACCCCATAGGGGGCATGGGCATTGTCGCCCAGATAGACAAAAGGAACCTCGGGCAGGCGCTTTTGCAGCGCATCCATCACCGTCAGCCCGCCCAGACCCGAGTCGAACACCCCTACCGCCATTGCCGCCCCTCATCCCCCTCGCGGGTTCGCTTGTTCTTTCGGCCCGATCATAGGACGCCACGCCGCCGGGCGAAAGCGCCGATCTGCCCGCCAGCCATGCGTGCGTGCAGTGCAAATCCGGCTATTTTGCAAAAATGTCATTGCAGACCCGCGTTTTCTGCATATCTAGGCGGCAAGAGTGTAGCGTGTTTGCGCAAAAGGTAGTGAGACAATGGACTGGGACAAGTTGCGGATCTTTCATGCGGTTGCCGATGCCGGCAGCCTCACCCACGCGGGCGATACGCTGCATTTGTCGCAATCCGCCGTCAGTCGGCAGATCCGTGCGCTGGAAGAATCGCTGGGCGTCACGCTTTTTCACCGCCATGCGCGCGGCCTGATCCTGACCGAGCAGGGCGAGCTGCTGTTTGACGCCACGCAATCCATGGCCAAACGGCTGGAAGCCACCGCCGCCCGCATCCGCGACAGCGAGAACGAAGCATTTGGCGAGTTGCGCGTTACCACCACCACCGGCTTTGGCACGCTGTGGCTGGCGCCGCGCCTGCCGGCCCTCTATGAAAAATATCCGGCGCTGAAGGTCGATCTGATGCTGGAAGAGCGCGTGCTCGACCTGCCGATGCGCGAGGCCGACGTGGCCATCCGCATGAAAGAGCCAAGTCAGGCTGATCTGATCCGCCGCCGGCTGATGAACATCCGCATGTGCCTCTATGCCACGCCGGACTATCTGGCAAAGCACGGCACGCCACAGACCATGTCCGATTTCAGCGCCCACCGCCTGATCTGTCAGCATCCCGGCACCGCGCAGGTGGCGGCAGGCGCCCGGCTGGTCGCCGAACTGATGAGCCATGACATCCCCTCGACCTTCACCGTGAACAACTATTTCGGCGTGTTGCAGGGTGTTCTCAACCATCTGGGCATCGGCGTGCTGCCCGAATACCTGGTGCATGATTTTCCGCATCTGGTGCAGGTGCTGCCTGAGTGCAGCTCGGATGAAGTGCCGGTGTTTCTGGCCTATCCCGAAGAGCTGCGTCACTCGAAACGGGTCGCGGCTTTCCGTGAATTCGTGATGGACGAGATCATGACCTTCCGCAAACGCCAGGACGAATGAAGACGCCAAACCCCCGCTATGCGGTCAACGCATGGCGGGCATGCTGCACCTGCAGCAAGATTGACCTTGCGCGGAATCGGCTGAAACCCTAAATCCCACGGCAAGGAAGGCGATTGAGTTCTCTCTTGCCTTTCTTACCTCCCTGTTGGACTTGGGCCGAGCTTCTGCTCGGCCTTTTTTTTGGTTTCGGCCCCATTTTTTCAGTTTGCATCTGTTTTGATCGACGCTTCATCGCGTCTGCCCAGGCGCGCCGCACGGAAGAAACCCTTGCCCGCGCGACTCGCAGGTCTGCCTCGCCTCTTTTCCTTTGGCCCCCTTTGGCCTAAGAGGCAGGCCATAGCCACATCAGGGGACCGGCCATGAACGAACCCAGCATCACGCCCGAGTTGATCGCCTCCCACGGTCTGAAACCGGACGAATACCAGCGGATCCTGGAGATCATCGGTCGCGCGCCCACCTTTACAGAGCTGGGCATCTTCTCGGCGATGTGGAACGAGCATTGCTCTTACAAGTCGTCGAAAAAATGGCTGCGCACCCTGCCGACCAGCGGGCCGCAGGTGATCTGCGGGCCGGGCGAGAATGCCGGCGTGGTCGATATCGGTGACGGGCAGGCGGTGATCTTCAAGATGGAGAGCCACAACCACCCCTCCTATATCGAGCCGCATCAGGGTGCTGCCACCGGCGTGGGCGGCATTCTGCGCGACGTGTTCACCATGGGCGCGCGCCCGATCGCGGCGATGAACGCGCTGTCCTTCGGCCTGCCCTCGCATCCCAAGACCGCGCATCTGGTCAAGGGCGTGGTCGAGGGGATCGGTGCCTATGGCAACGCGTTCGGCGTGCCGACCGTGGGGGGCGAGGTGCGCTTCCATCGCAGCTATAACGGCAACTGCCTGGTCAACGCCTTTGCGGCAGGTCTCGCGCAGGCGGACTCGATCTTCTACTCGGCGGCCTCTGGCGTGGGGATGCCGGTGGTCTATCTGGGCGCCAAGACCGGGCGCGATGGCGTGGGCGGGGCCACCATGGCCAGCGCCGAATTTGACGAGACCATCGAGGAAAAACGCCCCACCGTTCAGGTCGGCGACCCCTTCACCGAAAAGCGCCTGCTGGAGGCCTGCCTCGAGCTGATGCAGACCGGTGCCGTGATCTCGATCCAGGACATGGGTGCTGCGGGCCTGACCTGTTCGGCGGTCGAGATGGGCGACAAGGGTGGGCTGGGGATCCGGCTGAACCTCGACGCCGTGCCGCAGCGCGAGGCGGCGATGACCGCCTATGAGATGATGCTGTCCGAAAGCCAGGAGCGCATGCTGATGGTGCTGCGCCCCGAGAAGGAGGACGAGGCGCGGGCGATCTTTGCAAAATGGGATCTTGATTTTGCAATTGTCGGCGAGACGATTCCCGAAGACCGCTTCCTGATCCTGCATGGCAATGAGGTGAAGGCCGACCTGCCGCTGTCGAAGCTGTCCTCCTCGGCGCCCGAATATGACCGCCCCTGGGTCGAGACCCCTGCCCCGGCGCCCTTGGGCGATGTGCCGGCGATCGCGCCGATTGCCGCGCTGACCGCGCTGATCGCCGCGCCGACCTATGCGCACAAGGCCTGGGTTTACGAGCAATATGACTGTCAGGTCGGTGCCGATACCGTGGTGACGCCGGGCCTGCCGGCGGGCGTGGTGCGGGTGCATGGCACGCAAAAGGCGCTGGCCTTCACCAGCGACGTGACGCCGCGCTATGTCAAGGCCAACCCGTTCGAGGGCGGCAAGCAGGCGGTGGCCGAGGCCTATCGCAACCTGACCGCCGTCGGCGCCAAGCCCTTGGCAACAACGGACAACCTCAACTTCGGCAACCCCGAAAAACCCGAGATCATGGGCCAGTTTGTCGGCGCGATCAAAGGCATCGGCGCGGCTGTCGCGGCGCTGGACATGCCCATCGTCTCGGGCAACGTCTCGCTCTACAATGAAACCGACGGCCAGCCGATCCTGCCTACGCCGACCATCGGCGCCGTGGGGATCATCGACAATGTCGCTGACGTGATCGCCGGCCGCCCGACCTCGGGCGATCTGGCGGTGGTGATCGGCACGACCGCGGGCCACCTGGGCCAATCGGCGCTGCTGGCCGAGGCTTTCGGGATCGAGGCCGGCGATGCGCCTGCCGTCGATCTGGCGATCGAGCGGCGCAATGGCGAGTTTCTGCGGGCCAACCGCAAGCTGATCCGCGCGGCGACCGATCTGGGCGACGGCGGTCTGGCGCTGGCCGCCTTCGAGATGGCCGAGGGCGCGGGACTGGGCGTCAAGATCGACTCGGCTGAAATCGCCTTCCTGTTTGGCGAGGATCAGGCGCGCTATCTGGTCGCGGTTTCGCAAAACGATCTGGCCGGTTTGCAAAGCGCCGCGCAAGCTGCGGGCGTGCCCTTGGCGCTGGTCGGTCAGTTTGGCGGCGACACTGTCAGCCTCGGCGGCGATACCGCCCCTCTGGCAGGTCTTTCGCAAACCTATCGCAGCGCCTTTGCAAAGGCGGTGGAGTGATCCACCGCCACGGCTTTGCGCCTTGCAGCCCCCGGGCCCGCGGCCTATCTTGACCGAAAGGACAGGAGACGACCACATGGCGATGGAAGCCAAGGATATCGAAGCGTTGATCCGGGAAAGTTTTCCGGATGCGCAGATCACCATCACCGACCTTGCCGGCGACGGAAACCATTGGGCGGCCGAGGTGATTGACGAAAGTTTCCGCGGCAAGAACCGCGTCCAGCAACAACGTGCCGTCTATGCCAGCCTGAAAGGCAGGATGGACGGGGCAAACGGCGAATTGCATGCGCTGGCGTTGACGACCAAAGCGCCGGAG
Source organism: uncultured Gemmobacter sp. (assembly GCA_964439015.1). Lineage (GTDB taxonomy): Bacteria > Pseudomonadota > Alphaproteobacteria > Rhodobacterales > Rhodobacteraceae > Gemmobacter. Next base: position 18,681 of record CAYTMV010000015.1, on the reverse strand, counting down.
TGAGAGAGGACCAAGGATGAGCGCGCAGGACCAGATCCGCGAGACGATTGCACAGAACCCGGTGGTGCTGTTCATGAAGGGCACCAAGACCATGCCGCAATGCGGCTTTTCCAGCCGGGTTGCCGGGATCCTGAACTACATGGGCGTCGAGTTCGCCGATGTGAACGTTCTGGCCGACGCCGACATCCGGCAGGGCATCAAGGATTTTTCCGACTGGCCGACCATCCCGCAGCTTTATGTGGCTGGCGAGTTCATCGGCGGCTGTGACATCGTGACCGAGATGACCCTCTCGGGCGAGCTGGACCAGCTGTTCGAGACCAAGGGTGTGGCCTTCGACAAGGCGGCGGCCGACAAGATCCGCGAAGCCAACGCCTGATCGCAGCCGATCTGAATGCAAAAGGCCGGGCGCTCGCCCGGCCTTTTGCATTCAGGCAGCTTTGCAAAGTAATGTTTGCAAATCAGACGTCTTCCTCAAGCCGGGCCGCCAAGGCCTCGGCCCGGTTGGCGATATCGGCCATGGTCAGCTCCAGTTCAGGCGGGATGATCGGCACCTCGATACGCTGCGGTGCCGGGATCGGCTGATCGACAACGGCGTCCAGCCGCGCTTTCAAGGCGCGCACCTCATCCTCCAGCGCGGCGGTGCGGTCGGCCAGCATCAGGCCCGACATCAGCAGCAACCGCACCTCGGGCAGACGGCCCATCTGCGCCACCAGCGGCTGGGCCTCAGAGTCCAGCATCGCCGCTGCCGACCGCAGGAAATGCTCTTCCCCGGCCTGGCAGGCCACCTGGAACAGACGCCCGCCGATCGAGATTTCCACATCCGGCATCTCAGTCCTCCGTTTTGGCCGTAGCGGTCAGCGGTTCAAGTTCGGCCAGAATGGCCGCCAGTTCGGCGCTTTCAGCACTCCGTTCGGCGCGCAACGCCTCCAGTTCGGCCAGCATTGCCCGGTTGATCAGATGCGCGTCCGGCACGTCGGCCCCGCGAAGCGCCGTCAGTTCTTCGCGCATCGCAGCCGAGGTCTTGCGCAACCGCACCACCTCGGCCCCCAGCGCGTCGAGTTGCCGCGTCAGCGTCTCGATCTGCACTTCCAGCGCGTCCTCGGCCGCAGGATCGGCGGCCTCACGCGCTTTCAGCACGCGCAGCCGCTCGGTCAACTGGGCGTTCACCATCCGCTCTTCTTCCAGCGCCGCGGCCAACCCTTCGGCATCGCCCGCCTCGGCCGGCACCTGCGGCGCGGTGGCGCGGCGGTCCAGCCCCTCGCTGATCCGGGCCAGCGCCGCGGAAATCCGGCGCTCCAATTCCACGATATCGGCCATTCATCCTGCCCTTGTTGTGCCAGAACGCGCGGCGAATCGCCCGCCCGCCCAGTCCGAACAGATAGTAGCGCAGCCACAGGCCCTGCGCGCCCCCGAAATTGCGCCTTTCCGGCCAACGGCTTGCGCGGCGCGCTTGATCTTGCCGACCGGGCTGTTAAGGGTCAGCGCAAACGCCGTTTCCGCTATCATCCGGAGGATCTCGTGGACATCGCCACCCTGCGCGCCCAGCACCCCGACCATTGGCACATGGCAACCGCCATCCGCGCGCTGGCGCTGGACGCCGTTGCCGCCGCCAATTCCGGCCATTCCGGCATGCCGATGGGCATGGCCGATGTGGCGACGGTGCTGTTCTCGAAACATCTGAAGTTCGACCCCAAGGCGCCCAACTGGCCCGACCGCGACCGCTTCATCCTGTCAGCGGGCCACGGCTCGATGCTGATCTACAGCCTGCTGCACCTGACCGGCTATGCGCAATGCACGCTGGACGAGCTGAAAAACTTCCGTCAATGGGGCGCCCGCACCGCCGGCCACCCGGAATACGGCCATCTTGAGGGGGTCGAGACCACGACCGGCCCGCTGGGTCAGGGCATTTCGAACGCCGTGGGCTTTGCCATGGCTGAAGAACATCTGCGCGCCCGCTGGGGGGCCAAGATCCAGGACCATTACACCTGGGTAATCGCCGGCGACGGTTGCCTGATGGAGGGCGTCAGCCAGGAGGCGATCGGCATTGCCGGCCGGCACCAGCTGTCGCGGCTGATCGTGCTGTGGGATGACAATGGCATCACCATCGACGGCAAGGTCTCGCTTTCTGACGTGACCGACCAGAAGGCGCGCTTTGCCGCCGCTGGCTGGGATGTGTTTGCATGCGACGGCCACGACCCGGCCGATATCGACCGCGCGCTCAGCGCCGCCAAGGCCAGCCCGCGCCCGGCGCTGGTGGCCTGCAAGACCCATATCGCCTTTGGTCACGCAGCACAGGACACCTCGAAGGGCCACGGCGCGCTGACCGACAAGGCGCAGCTGGCCGCCGCGAAGGAAGCCTATGGCTGGCCGCACGGCGCGTTTGAAATCCCGGCAGACGTCAAGGCCAAGTGGGAAGCCACCGCCACCCGCGGCGCCGCGGCGCGGGCCGAGTGGGAGGGGCGTCTGTCCGCCCTTTCCCCTGCCAAACAGGCCGAATTTGGCCGGATCTTTGCAGGCGATGCGCCCGCCAAACTTTCCGCCGCCATCCGCGCGGTGAAAAAGCAGGCCGTGGCCGATCTGCCCAAGATCGCCACCCGCTCAGCCTCGGAAAAGGTGCTGGCGGCGGTGAACCCGGTCGCGACCGAGACCTTCGGCGGCTCGGCCGACCTGACCGGGTCGAACAACACCAAGACCGCCGATCTGGGCGTGTTCGATCTGGAGAACCGCAAGGGACGCTATATGTATTGGGGCATCCGCGAGCATGGCATGGCGGCTGCGATGAACGGTCTGGCGCTGCATGGCGGCGTGCGCCCCTATTCCGGCACGTTCATGGCCTTCACCGATTACGCCCGCCCCGCGATGCGCCTGTCGGCGCTGATGGGCGTGCCGGTGGTTTATGTGATGACCCATGACTCGATCGGTCTGGGCGAGGATGGGCCGACCCACCAGCCGGTCGAGCATCTGGCGATCAGCCGCGCCACGCCCAACACTCTGGTGATCCGCCCCGCCGATCTGGTCGAGGTGGCCGAGGCCTGGGAAATCGCGCTGACCCAGAAAACCCGTCCGACGGTGCTGGCGCTGAGCCGCCAGAACCTGCCCGCGGTGCGCAAGGCCCATACTGCCAACAACCTGACGGCCAAGGGCGCCTATGTGCTGGCCGAGGCCGAGGGAAAGCGCCAGGCGATCCTGATCGCCACCGGGTCCGAGGTCGAGATCGCGCTGGCCGCCAAGGCGCAGCTTGAGGCCGAAGGGATCGGCACCCGCGTCGTCTCGATGCCCTGCATGGAGTTGTTTGCCGAGCAGGACGAGGCCTATCGCCGCAAGGTGCTGCCGCCCGGCCCGGTGCGCGTGGCGATCGAGGCCGGCGTGCGTCAGGGCTGGGACCGCTGGCTGCTGGGCGAGCGCGGGCGTGAGGCCAAGGCCGGTTTTGTCGGCATGTCCTCCTTCGGTGCCTCGGCCCCGGCCGAGCGGCTGTATCAGGAGTTCGGCATCACCGCCGAGGCCACTGCGGCTGCCGTCAAGGCCATGCTCTGACCATTTTGCAAAGCCCACATCAGGGCTTTGCACATTCACTCATGCAAAAGGCCGCGCAGATCGCGCGGCCTTTTTCGTGATGCGGATCGCGTCAATGCGCGGCTTTCTCGCCCTTCACCGCCGCCAGCGCCGGGCCAATCACCCGCGTTGCCAGCGGGATCAGCATCAGGCCCAGCACCAGACCCAGCACACCATTGGCCGCCGCCGACACCGCCCAGCCGACAAAACCCGCGACCGCGGGCGGAACGGCCTGCGCCGCCAACTCTGACCAATGGTGAATCACCTCATAGGGGGCGGCCCAAAGATGCGTGACCTCCAACCCATGCACGACGATACTGCCCCCAACCCACAGCATCGCCAGCGTGCCGACGGTGGACAGGACGCTCATCAGTTTCGGCATCCCGGCCACCAGACCCCGCCCGAAGGACCGCGCCGCCGCGGTGCGAGAGGTTGCCGCGAGATGCAGGCCCAGATCGTCCATCTTCACGATCAGCGCCACCGCGCCATAGACCGCAACCGTGATCGCCACGCCCACCACCGCCAGCGTGATCGCCTCTTGCACCAGCCCGCTGTCGGGGATGGCAGCCAGCGCGATGGTCATGATCTCGGCCGACAGGATGAAGTCGGTCTTGATGGCGCCCGCAACCTTTTCCTCCTCCAGATGGGCGGGATCCTTGGTGTCAAAGTCTTCCTCCACCGCGTGATCGCCATGGGGGAACAGCAGGTGGAACACCTTCTCGGCCCCCTCGAAACACAGGTAGGCGCCGCCCAGCATCAGCAGCGGCGTGATGACCCAGGGCGCGAAATAGTTCAGCGCCAGCAGGCCCGGCAGCAGCAGCACGATCTTGTTGAACACCGATCCGCGCGCGATCCGCCAGATAATCGGCAGTTCCCGCGCGGCCTCGAACCCATGGACGTATTTCGGCGTCACCGCCGCATCGTCGATCACCACGCCGGCAGCCTTGGCGCCTGCCTTGGCCGCCGCCCCCGCGATGTCATCGACGGAGGCCGCCGCCACCTTGGCAATCGCCGCCACATCGTCGAGAAGCGCCAGAAGTCCACTCATGCGTCACCCATTTCCAGTTGTGCCAACCCTAGCGGCCTTGGTCGCGCTGCGAAAGCCGGCAGATGGCCGCCGATGTCAGCGCCACCGTTAGCGCGAACGGCGGACTTTTGCGCTAACACGCTGAAAAATGGTCGCTTTTCTGCTATGCGACAAGCCACATCGCAAGTATGAGCCTCGCAGGGATTCATATCGCGGGACAGGGCCATGACCATCACCATCGGCATCAACGGTTTCGGGCGCATCGGACGCTGCACGCTGGCGCATATCGCCGAGGCCGCACGCAACGACGTTCAGGTCGTGGCGATCAACGCCACCGGCCCGATCGAGACCAATGCCCACCTTCTGAAATACGATTCCGTCCACGGTCGGTTCCCCGGCTCGGTGAAGGTTTCGGGCAATACCCTGGATCTGGGCCGCGGCCCGATCCGGGTGATGTCCACCTACAACCCCGACGAACTGGATTGGGAAGGCGTGGACGTGGTGCTGGAATGCACTGGCAAGTTCAATGATCGCGACAAGGCTGCCGTCCACCTGACCCGCGGCGCCAAGCGGGTGCTGGTCTCGGCCCCGGCCAAGAAGGCCGACAAGACCGTGGTCTATGGCGTGAACCACCGCGAGCTGCTGCCCGAGCATCTGGTCGTCTCGAACGGCAGCTGCACCACCAACTGCCTCGCGCCGCTGGCCAAGGTGCTGAACGATGCGATCGGCATCGAATCGGGCATCATGACCACGATCCATTCCTATACCGGTGACCAGCCGACGCTGGATCGCCGCCACAAGGACCTGTATCGCGCCCGCGCCGCCGCCATGGCGATGATCCCCACCTCGACCGGGGCCGCCAAGGCGCTGGGCGAAGTGCTGCCGGAACTCTCGGGCAAGCTGGATGGCACCGCGATCCGCGTGCCGACCCCCAATGTCTCGGCCGTTGACCTGACCTTCGTCGCCAGCAAGGACGTGACCGTCAATGACGTGAACGACATCGTGCGCGAAGCGGCCGCCGGCTACATGGGCATGGTTCTGGCCTATGACCCCGAGCCCAAGGTCTCGATCGACTTCAACCACACCACGCATTCGTCTATCTTTGCGCCCGAGCAGACCAAGGTGGTCGGCGGCCGCACCGTGCGTGTGCTGGCCTGGTATGACAATGAATGGGGCTTCTCCTGCCGGATGGCCGATGTGGCCGGGGCGATGGGGCGGCTTCTCTGACAGCGCCTGCGGGCGCAGGGGGATGGGATGACCGACCGCCTCGCCCTGATCCTGGGCGCCATCGTTCTGGCCGCCTTTGGCATTGATCTCGCAACCGGCGGGTCAGGAACCATGTTCCTGGCCCGCAAGGTTTTTGGATTGGTGGAATACCTGCGTTTCTGGAGCTGAGGCCAGATTTACCTTTCGTGAGGCAAATTCTGGTTGCATCCTGATTGCATCGCCGCATGTTAGCGCAAACACGCGCCAATTGAGTCGACTGCGCAGCTTTGCCAGAGGGAGGGCCCGTCATGTCCGTGAAGGTTGCCATTAACGGTTTCGGTCGCATCGGCCGCAACATCCTGCGCGCCATCGTAGAATCGGGTCGCCGCGACATCGAGGTTCTGGCGATCAATGATCTGGGTCCGGTCGAGACCAACGCCCATCTGCTGCGCTTTGATTCGGTCCACGGCCGCTTTGCCGCCGAGGTGACGACCGGACCGGACTGGATCGATGCCGGCCGCGGACCGATCCGCGTGACGGCGCTGAAAAACCCGGCCGACCTGCCTTGGGGCGACGTGGACATCGTGCTGGAATGCACCGGCGTGTTTACCAGCAAGGAGAAATGCCTGCCGCATCTGGAAAACGGCGCGAAACGGGTGCTGATCTCGGCCCCCGGCGAAGGGGCTGACAAGACCGTGGTTTATGGTGTGAACCATGACAGCCTGACCGCGGCGGATATCATCGTCTCCAATGCCAGTTGCACGACCAACTGCCTCGCCCCCTTGGCACAGGTGCTGCATGCGGCGGTGGGTATCGAACGCGGGATGATGACCACCATCCATTCCTATACCGGCGACCAACCCACACTCGACACGCTGCACAAGGACCTCTACCGCGCCCGCGCGGCGGCGTTGAGCATGATCCCCACCTCGACCGGGGCGGCAAGGACGGTGGGTCTGGTGCTGCCGGACTTGCAGGGCAAGCTGGACGGCTACGCCATCCGGGTGCCGACGCCGAATGTCTCGGTCGTGGACCTGAAATTCGTGGCCAGCCGCCCGACCAGCATTGACGAGATCAACGCCGCGGTGATCGCCGCGGCCGACGGGCCGTTGCGCGGAATCCTTGGCTATACCGCCTTCAAGAATGTCTCGATGGATTTCAACCACGACCCGCGCTCGTCGGTGTTCCACCTCGACAAGACGGCGGTAATGGACGGCACGCTGGTTTCGGTGCTGGCCTGGTATGACAATGAATGGGGATTTTCGAACCGCATGGTGGATGTGGCGGTTGCGATGGGTCGCCTGATCTGACCTTGGGCCGGGCGCCCTGCCCTGCCATCCCGATCACGCGGGCTCAGGCATACCGCGCGCGCAGCGCCGCGTTGACCGGTGCCGGCACGAATTTCGACACGTCGCCGCCAAGGCGGGCGATTTCCTTCACCAGTTTCGAGGCGATCGCCTGCCGCCGCGCATCGGCCATCAGGAACACCGTCTCGATGCTGGAATCCAGCGCCCGATTCATGCCGACCATCTGGAACTCATATTCGAAATCCGCCACCGCGCGCAGCCCGCGCACGATCACCGAGGCGTTCACATCGCGCGCGCAGTCGATCAGCAGGTTTTCGAACGGATGGACGATAATCTCGCCGCCACAGCGCGCGGTGATCTCGGCGGCCTCGGTCTCGACCATCGCCACGCGCTCTTCCAGACTGAACAGCGGCCCCTTGTCCCGGTTTATTGCCACACCGATCACAAGCCGGTCCACCAGGGCAAGTGCGCGCTGGATTATGTCGACATGACCCAGGGTCACAGGGTCAAAGGTCCCCGGATACAGACCGATACGCATGATGTTTCTCCGCCAAGACTGGTGCGCAGCCATACGGAAGTTGCGCGTTTTGACAAGGGGTTTTGCCGCGCCGCAGCAATCCGGTGCAGCGCGGCAACAGGGGTCAGAAGCCCTTGATCATCCCTTCCAATGCCGATTTCTCACCTTCCAGCTGGACCAGACGAGCTTTCACTACATCGCCGATCGAGATCAGGCCGACCATCTCCCCCCCCTCGACCACCGGCAGGTGGCGGAAACGGCCGTCGGTCATCTTGGTCAGGATCTGGTCGGCCGTCTCGTCGCGTTTGCAGGAGACGGGGTTGCCCGTCATCAGGCTGTCGACGCGATCCGCCATCACCCCCGCGCCGCGCTTGAACAATTCGCGCACCACGTCGCGCTCGGACAGGATGCCCACGACTGTCTTGCCATCGGGCGAGACGACAACCGCCCCGATCCGCCGCGACGCCAGCATCTCGACCGCCTTGGCCACCGTCGCATCGGGCGCAATCGTCATCACGCCCGATTCGGCCTTGAGTTTCAGGATCTGCGAAACCAGCATCGGGGCCTCCTTTCCCAGTTGCCTTGCATTTGCAAAGCGTTGCGCGGGGCTGTTTGCATGTCAAGCGACTTCAAGTTTGCCGATCACCCGACGCGCGCCCAGCACCAGCAACTCGGCAAAACGGTTCAGCCGCGCCACGCGGGCGTCGTCGGCGTGGCGGATCAGCCAGAAGCTGCGGGTCAGGCGAAACTGGTCGGGGATTACCCGCACCAACTCGGGCGCTGCCGGCAGGGCAAACTCATGCACTACGCCCAGCCCGCCCCCCTGCCGCAGCAGGTTCAGTTGCACCGAAACCGAGTTCGAGGACAGCGCCACCCGCTCGACCCCCAACTGACCCAAATAGTCCAGCTCGCGGTCAAAGATCAGGTCGGGGATATAGCCGACCATTGGCCGTCCCCGCAGATCGGCGGGCGAACGCAGCGGCGGTTGGCTTTCCAGCCAATCGCGACGGGCGGCAAGGCTCAGGTGGTAATCAGTCAGTTTCTGCACCGTCAGCCGCCCGGTCTCGGGCCGGCTGACCCCGATGGCCATATCGGCCTCGCGCTTCGACAGGTTGAAGACCCGCGGCAGCGCCACGATCTGCACCTCCAGCGCCGGGTTGGCCGCGATGATCGGCGCCAGCACCGCCGGCAGAAGGTAGTTGGCGCACCCATCCGGGGCGCCCAGTCGGATCTGGCCCGACAACCCCTCGCTCTCCTCGCCCCGGATGGACTCCACCGCGCCGATCATCGCAGCCTCGGCCGCCTCGGCATGGGGCAGCAGCCGCAGGCCGGCCTCGGTCAGGGCATAACCCTGAGGAGATTTTGCAAACAGGATTGATGCAATTTGCGTTTCCAGCTTTGCAATGCGCCGCCCCAAGGTTGCCGGGTCCAGCCGCAGCGCCTTGCCCGCGCCCGACAGGCTTTCCGCCCGCGCCACGGCCAGAAACAGCCGCATATCGTCCCAGTCCATCGCCCAACCTTTGCAAAAACGCAAAACGCTTTTGAAAACTTGGCGCTTTGCCCGGCGAAATTGCAAGACTAATCTGGCGCAAACCTTGGGAGGCTTTGATGCAAGAGATCGGTCACTGGATCAACGGCAAGCGCGTGGCAGGCACTTCGGGCCGCTTTGCCGATATCTACAACCCCGCCACCGGCGAAGTGCAGGCCCGCGTGGCGCTGGCCAGCCCGGCCGAACTGGCGGCCGCCATAGCCGATGCCGAAGCCGCACAGGCCGACTGGGCCGCCACCAACCCGCAGCGTCGCGCGCGGGTGATGATGAAATTCGGCGATCTGATCAATCAGCACATGGACGAACTGGCCGCGCTGGTCAGCCGCGAACATGGCAAGACCTTGCCCGATGCGCGCGGCGATGTGCAGCGCGGTCTGGAAGTGATCGAGGTCTGCATGGGCGCGCCGGCGATGCTGAAGGGCGAGTATACCGACAGCGCCGGCCCCGGCATCGACCTCTACGCCATGCGCCAGCCGCTGGGCGTGGTGGCCGGCATCACCCCCTTCAACTTTCCGGCGATGATCCCGCTGTGGAAGATGGGTCCGGCGCTGTCGGCCGGCAATGCCATGATCCTGAAACCGTCCGAGCGCTGCCCCTCCACCGCGTTGCGGCTGGCGGAGCTGGCGCAAGAGGCCGGCCTGCCGGACGGCGTGCTGCAGGTGGTCAATGGCGACAAGGAGGCCGTGGACGGCCTGATCGACCACCCGACGATCCAGGCCATCGGCTTTGTCGGCTCGACCCCGATCGCGCAATATATCTACGGTCGTGCCGCCACCAACGGCAAGCGCGCCCAGTGCTTCGGCGGTGCCAAGAACCACATGCTGATCATGCCCGACGCTGACCTCGACAAGGCGGCCGATGCGCTTGTGGGGGCTGGCTATGGTGCCGCGGGCGAACGCTGCATGGCCATCTCGGTCGCGGTGCCGGTCGGCGACAAGACTGCGGATGCGTTGATCGAGCGGCTGATCCCGCGTATCGAAAAGTTGAAGGTCGGCCCCTATACCGCTGGGAATGATGTGGATTTCGGCCCGGTGATCACGCAGGCCGCCAAGGACCGGATCCTGGGCCTGATCGGCTCGGGCGTGGAACAGGGCGCGAAACTGGTGGTCGATGGTCGCGGGCTGAAGATCCAGGGCTATGAAAAAGGCTTCTTTGTTGGCCCTACGCTGTTCGACCATGTGACCCGCGAGATGGAGATCTATCAGCAGGAAATCTTTGGCCCGGTGCTGTCCACCGTCCGCGCGCAAACCTATGAGGACGCGCTGAAACTGGTGATGGACAATGATTACGGCAACGGCACGGCGATCTTTACCGCCGATGGCGACACCGCGCGCGACTTTGCCAGCCGCGTGAATGTCGGCATGGTGGGCATCAACTTCCCGATCCCGGTGCCGCTGTCCTATTACAGCTTTGGCGGCTGGAAAAAGTCGGCCTTCGGCGATCTCAACCAATACGGCCCCGATGCGTTCCGCTTCTATACCAAGACCAAGACCGTGACCGCCCGCTGGTTCTCGGGGATCAAGGATGGCGCGGCGCTGAACTTCAAGGCGCTGGACTGACGCCCGCCCCCGCGCCGCTTTGTCACGGTGCGGGGGTTACGCGTGACTTTGCACCACTTCCGGTATATATTCGTTTAACAGGATATATTTAGCAAACGGAGTGGACTCATGTTCAAGACCAATGTCGGCGGGTTCGACCGCATCCTGCGGATCGTGGTGGGTCTCGTTCTGCTTCTGGGATTTTTTCTCGGTTGGGGTGGGTCGCTGAACTGGCTGTTGCTGATCGGCATCGTGCCTCTGGCAACCGGCATTCTGCAAACCTGCCCGGCCTATGCGCTGCTGGGCATCAATACCTGCCCGATGAAGCGCTGAGAACAGCGCGGATCGGAAAAGGGGCGGCCAGTGGCCGCCCCTTCTCATTTGCGGTGCTTTTCCAGCAAAGGCTTCAAATACCGGCCGGTGTGGCTGGCCTCGACCTCGGCCACCTGCTCGGGCGTGCCACTCGCCACGATACGACCGCCGCCGTCGCCTCCCTCCGGGCCGATATCGATCACCCAATCCGCGGTCTTCACCACGTCCAGATTGTGTTCGATCACCACCACGGTATTGCCCTGCTCGACCAGTTCATGCAGCACTTCCAACAGCTTGCGGACATCCTCGAAATGCAGGCCGGTGGTCGGCTCGTCCAGGATATAGAGCGTGCGGCCGGTGGCGCGTCGGCTGAGCTCTTTCGACAGTTTGACCCGCTGCGCCTCGCCGCCGGACAGGGTTGTGGCCTGCTGACCGACCTTGATATAGCCAAGCCCCACATCGCACAGCGCCACCATCTTGTCGCGGATCGCGGGCACGGCGGAAAAGAACTCGCGCGCCTCTTCACAAGTCATCTCAAGAACATCGGCTATGCTCTTGCCTTTGAACGTGATTTCAAGCGTCTCGCGATTATAGCGGTGGCCTTTGCACGTCTCGCAGGTGACATAGACATCCGGCAGGAAATGCATCTCGATCTTGATGACGCCATCGCCCTGACAGGCCTCGCACCGCCCGCCCTTGATGTTGAACGAGAACCGGCCCGGTTGGTATCCGCGCGCCTTCGACTCCGGCAGTCCGGCAAACCAGTCGCGGATCGGCGTGAAGGCCCCGGTGTAAGTTGCTGGATTTGAACGCGGAGTCCTCCCGATCGGTCTCTGGTCGATGTCGATGACCTTGTCGAGATGTTCAAACCCCTTGATCGTTTCGCAGGGCGCCGGTGTCTCATGCGCGCCGTTCAGGCGCACCGCTGCGGTCTTGAACAACGTCTCGATGGTCAGGGTCGATTTGCCGCCCCCCGAGACCCCGGTCACACAGACAAACTTGCCCAGCGGAAACTCGGCGGTAACAGACTTGAGGTTGTTGCCCGAGGCCCCCACGACGGTCAGTTTCTTGCCGTTCCCCTTGCGGCGGTTGCGTGGCACGGGGATCTCGCGCGCGCCGGACAGATACTGGCCCGTCAGGCTGGCAGGATCGGCGGCAATCTCGGCCGGCGTGCCGCGCGCCACGATCTGACCGCCATGCACCCCGGCGCCCGGCCCGATGTCAAAGACATAATCCGCCTCGCGGATCGCATCCTCGTCATGTTCGACCACCAGCACGGTATTGCCCTGATCGCGCAGCCCTTTCAGCGTTTCCAGCAGACGGTCATTGTCGCGCTGGTGCAGGCCGATCGAGGGCTCGTCCAGCACATACAGCACCCCGGTCAGTCCCGAGCCGATCTGGCTGGCCAGACGGATACGCTGGCTTTCCCCGCCCGAAAGCGTGCCCGAATTGCGTGAAAGCGTCAGATAGTCCAGCCCGACATTCACAAGGAATCCAAGGCGTTCTCGGATTTCCTTGAGAATGGCCCGGGCGATTTCGTTCTTCTGGTTGCTCAAGGACTCGGGCACGGTGCCGATCCAGGCATGGGCCTCGCGGATCGACTTCTGCACCACCTCGCCGATATGCAGCCCGGCGATCTTGACCGCCAGCGGCTCGGGCTTGAGGCGATGGCCACCGCAGGCCTGACAGGGCCGGCTGTTCTGAAAGCGTTCCATCTCCTCGCGCGACCAGGTGCTGTCCGTCTCGCGATAGCGGCGCTCCATGTTGGGGATCACGCCTTCAAACACCCGGCTGACTTGATAGATGCGCCCGCCTTCGTCATAGCGGAACGGGATCTCTTCGCCCTGCGAGCCATAGAGGAAAACCTGCCGGACCTTTTCGGGCAGGTCGCGCCATTTGGCCTTTTTGTCGAAACCGTAGTGTTTCGCCATCGAGTCGATGGTTTGCAGGAAATACGGGCTTTTCGATTTGGCCCAGGGCGCAATCGCTCCCTGCGCGAGGCTCAGCCCTTGGTCCGGCACCACCAGACGCTCGTCAAAAAACAGTTCACCCCCTAAACCATCGCAAACCGGGCAGGCGCCGAAGGGCGCATTGAAGGAAAACAGCCGCGGTTCGATCTCGGGGATGGTAAAGCCCGAGACCGGGCAGGCGAAGTTTTCGGAGTAAGTGATCCGCCGTCCCTCTTCATCCGCCATCTCCAGAACGGCGATGCCATCCGCGAGGTTCAGCGCCGTGCGGAAACTATCCGCCAACCGGGTTGCCAGATCAGGGCGCACCACGATCCTGTCGACAACCACGTCGATATCGTGGCGCAGTTTCTTGTCCAGCGTCGGCGGCTCGTCCAGTTCGTAAAACTGGCCATCCACCTTCACGCGCTGAAAGCCCTGCTTGCGCAGGTCCAGAAACTCCTTGCGATACTCGCCCTTGCGGTCGCGGACGATCGGCGCCAGCAGATAGGCGCGCGTGCCTTCGGGCAGCGCCAGCACCGCATCCACCATATCCTGCACCTGCATCGCCTCGATCGGCAGGCCGGTCGCAGGGCTGTAAGGCGTGCCCACCCGCGCAAACAACAGACGCAGGTAATCATAGATCTCGGTCACCGTGCCCACGGTCGAGCGCGGGTTTTTCGATGTGGTCTTCTGCTCGATCGAGATCGCCGGCGACAGGCCGGAGATATGATCGACATCCGGTTTCCCGGCCATGTCCAGAAACTGCCGCGCATAGGCCGACAGGCTTTCCACATAGCGCCGCTGCCCTTCGGCATAAATCGTATCGAAGGCCAGCGATGACTTGCCCGAGCCGGAAAGCCCGGTGATGACCACAAACTGATCGCGCGGAATGTCCAGATCCACGCCCTTCAGGTTATGCTCGCGCGCGCCCCTGACTTCGATGAACTTCTGCTCGGCCATGCCACACCCCCGCAATCGCGCCAGAGATAGGGCATGCCTGCGGAAACTCCAACCGGAAAACGTGAACAAAGGATAAACACAACGCGGAAATCCGCACGGTGACACAGATTTCCTGTCGATCACCTTGCAAAAATTTCAAATTCCATTATTTGAATATAAAACCGGAACAGAGGTGGATGATGTTCAAATTTCTGCGTCCCGGCGGTGCCAGGCCCGCCCGGATCACCCCGACCGAGGCCGTGGCCCGCGCCAGCAAGGGCGAGTTGGTGGTGATCGACGTGCGCGAAGTGGCTGAGGTGCGCGCCTCGGGCAAGGCCAAGGGCGCGCTGGTCATCCCTTCAGGGCTGGTCGGCATCAAATGCGACCCCTCCGCGCCAGATTGTCCCAAGGGTCTGTCGCCGGATACGCCGGTTGCGCTTTATTGCGCCTCTGGCGCCCGCTCGGGGATGGCGGCTGCAACGCTGCAGAAGTTGGGCTACAAGACCGTCTACAACCTCGGCGGATTTGCCGACTGGAAGGCCGGTGGCGGCGCGGTCGAGAAGGCATAAAAAGGGGGCTTTACGCCCCCTTTTCAATGACTTGCGCCACCATCCTCACATCAGAAGTGAATGGCGCGACCATAGGCGTCCAAAACCGCCTCGTGCATCATTTCCGAAAGGGTCGGATGCGGGAAGACCGTGTGCATCAGATCTTCCTCGGTGGTTTCCAGCGTGCGGCCGATCACATAGCCCTGGATCAGCTCGGTCACTTCGGCGCCCATCATATGCGCGCCCAGCAGTTCACCGGTCTTGGCGTCGAAGACCGTCTTGACCATCCCCTCCGGCTCGCCAAGCGCGATCGCCTTGCCGTTGCCGATGAACGGGAAGCGACCGACCTTTACCTCGTAACCTGCTGATTTGGCTTTCTCTTCCGTCAGGCCGACCGATGCCACCTGCGGGTGGCAATAGGTGCAACCGGCAATCGTGTTTGGCTTGATCGGATGCGGATGCAGGCCCGCGATCAGTTCGGCCACCATCACCCCCTCATGGCTGGCCTTATGCGCCAGCCAAGGCGCGCCGGCGATATCGCCGATGGCATAGAGTCCCGCGATACCGGTCCGGCAATATTCATCCGTCACGACATGGGTGCGGTCGATCTTGACGCCAAGGGCCTCAAGTCCAAGCCCCTCGACATTTCCGACGATCCCCACGGCAGAAATAACCGTGTCAAATTCGGCCGTTACCGTGCCTTTTGCATCTTCCAGATGAGCGGTTACCTTGCCTTCAGCGCGGTCGAGTTTCTTGACCGTGGTCTTTTCAAGGATCTTCATCCCCTGTTTGACAAAGGCCTTTTTCGCAAAGGCCGAAATCTCGGCATCCTCGACCGGCAGCACGCGATCCATCACCTCAACCACCGTAACATCGGCGCCCAAGGCATTGTAGAAGCTGGCAAATTCGATCCCGATCGCACCCGATCCGATCACCAGCAGCTTCTTTGGCATCCGTTTGGGCTGCAGCGCGTGACGGTAGGTCCAGACCAGATCGCCGTCCGCCTCCAGCCCCGGCAGCTCCCGCGCGCGCGCGCCGGTCGCAAGGATGATCGCCGGCGCGGTCAGCTCTTCGATGCCCTTGTCGGTCTTGACCGAAACCGTGCCGGCGCGGGGCAGCGTCGCCTCGCCCATGACCACGGTGATCTTGTTCTTTTTCATCAGATGGCCGATGCCGCCCGACAATTGTTTGGCCACCCCGCGCGAGCGTGCGACCACGGCATCCAGATCAAAGCCGATCTTGTCCGCGGACAGGCCGAAATCCTTGGCGCGGTGCATCAGGTGGAACACCTCGGCCGATCGCAACAGCGCCTTGGTCGGGATGCAGCCCCAGTTCAGGCAGATGCCACCCAGATTTTCGCGCTCGACCACGCAGACCTGCTTGCCCAGTTGCGCCGCACGGATGGCCGCGACATAGCCGCCAGGCCCCGCACCGATCACGACCACATCGAAGTTTTTCGCAGCCATCCTTCCCTCCCTGAAAGTAGTTTGGCCTTAAACCATATCCAAAGTTCAAGCAATATTGGCCGCGCCCTGCCCCGTTGCACTGAACGCATGGCTCAGCCACCCAACCGTCGCACCTCGGCGGCATAGCCGCCCTCGGCCAGAAACGCCGCCTCGGCCGCTGTATCTTCGCGCCCCAGCGCGGCATTGCGAAACGGAAAGCGGCCGAAGCGGGCGATGATCGCCTGATGAGCGCGGGCATGCAGCAGCGTCTCGGCCCCCGTTTCGGGCAGGCGTTCGCCGATCAGGCGGACGGCGGCGGCCTGATCGGCGGGGTCTTCGGAATGTTCGTAAGGCAGATAGAAGAACTGCCGCTCGGGCTCGGGCGCGTCGAGATCCCAGCCCTCGGCCACGGCGCGCTTGGCTGCGGCCAGCGCCAGCGCATCGGTCGCAAAAGCCTGCGCCTGCCCGCGAAACATGTTGCGGGGAAACTGGTCGGTCAGGATCAGGAAGGCCAGCGCGCCGGCGGCACCGTCGATCCAGTGATCGAGGCCGCCACCCTTGGCAGCCTGCCACAGCTCCAGCCACATGTCGCGGATTTCGGCGTCAAGGTCCTCACCCCCGGCATACCATCCGTCAGCGCCCACCTCGCCCAGCCAGTAATCCAGAACTTCCACCGGACCGGACATCGCACCCTCCTGAGTCAACTTCCGATCAGCGTGACAGGCCGCCGCCGGACTGGCAAGGCATCAGTCGTTGGCCTGTTCTTCGACCGCCACACCCACGGCCAGCGCGGTGGCGGTGGGTGCCAGCGTGGCAAAGTTGCCCGAGCCCGCCGCAACCGTGCGGCGCGTCATCCGCCAGGCGGCATAGGCCGCCATCACGGCAAACAGCACCCCGATGAACAGGAAGAACCCCTCGGGGCCGATCTCGCCCATGATCCAGCCCGTGGCCAGCGGGCCAACGATCGCCCCCAGCCCGTTCAGAAACAGCAACCCCGCCGAGGCCGCGGCCATCCGCTCTTTCGGGACATAGTCGTTGGTATAGGCGATCAGCAGCGAATAAAGCGGATTGGTGACCGCCCCCAGCAGGCCGGACACGATCATCAGCCCGATCACCGGGATGGGCAGGGTCGTCGCCGGCACCATCAGCACCGCGCCGAACAGGGACAGGCCGAAAACCAGTTTGCGCCGGTCGGTCCGGTCAGACAGCCAGCCGATCGGATATTGCGCCACCATCCCGCCGGCATACATCGTGCCGATGAAGATCGAGATCTCGCGCACGCTGAGGCCCACTTGCGCGCCCCAGACCGAGGCCATGCCGAACAGCGCCGAAAAGATGCCCCCGGTCAGCAGCATGCCGATGCAGCCCAGCGGCGAGATGCGGAACAGCTCGCGAAAGCTCAGCCCCTGCGTCAGTTCGAAGGTGGGCGATGGGGTGGCCGCCAGGAGGATCGGCATGAAGGCCAGGCTGACCAGCACCGAAGGGATCACGAACAGCGTGAAATCCGCCGGGTCCGCCACGTTCAGCAGCACCTGCGCGCTGACGATGCCGATCATCTGCACGATCATGTAGGCCGACAGCGCCTGTCCGCGAGTCTCGTTGGTGGCGGTGTTGTTCAGCCAGCTTTCCGAGGTGATGTAGATCCCCGAAAAGGCAAAGCCGATCAGGACCCGCAGGCCCGCCCAGACCACCCAGTCCGGCAGCACCGGATAGACCACCAGTATCGCCGAGATCATCGACCCCAGCGCCGAAAATACCCGCACATGCCCCACCCGCCGGATCATCCGCGGCGCCAGCCGCGAGCCGAACAGGAAACCCAGAAAATAGGCCGACATCACCACCGACAGCTGAAAGGTGGTAAACCCCTCGATATTGCCGCGGATACCCAGCAAGGTGGACTGGATGCCGTTGCCCACCATGAGCAGCATGATGCCCAACAACAGAGGCCAGGAATGGCGCAGCACGATCAGCATGATGGGTCTCTCCGACAGATTTGCGCTCAGATTAGGCGGTGATGTGCAAAGTAAATGTCAATCCACGACCTTTGGTGCCGCATTCCTGTCAGGGATCAGCAGCGAGGCGTCGCCATAGCTGAAAAACCGATAGCCCTGCGCCAGCGCATGCGCATAGATCCGCTCGATCCGCGTCTTGCCCATCAGGGCCGAGACCAGCATCAGCAGCGTCGATTTCGGCAGGTGGAAATTGGTCATCAGCGCATCGGTGACACGGAAGCGATAGCCGGGATAGATGAAGATCTCGGTCCAGCCGCGGAAGGGTTCGGCCTGGCCCGTGGCGCTGGCGCTTTCGATCAGGCGCAGCGCCGTGGTGCCGACCGGGATCACCCGGCCGCCCGCCGCGCGGGTGGCGTTGATGGCGGCGGCAGCCTCGGCTGACACCTCGCCCCATTCGGCATGCATCTTGTGGGTGGTCACATCCTCGACCTTGACCGGCAGGAAGGTGCCTGCCCCCACATGCAGCGTCACCTCGGCAAAGCGCACGCCCCGCGCGGCGATCCGGGCCAGCAAGTCGGGGGTGAAATGCAGGCTGGCAGTGGGGGCCGCGACGGCACCGGATTGGCTGGCAAAAACGGTCTGGTAATCCTCTTTGTCCTGCGCGTCGGGCGCGCGCTTGGCGGCGATATAGGGCGGCAGGGGCATCGCCCCGCAGGCCTGCAGCGCCGCCTCGAAAGCCTCGGCCTCGAGATTGAACTGAAGCCGCAAGTCGGTCTCGCCGCGCGCGGCCACGGTGGCCGAAAGCTGATCGGAAAACACGATCTCCTCACCCACGGCCAG
>CAYTMV010000014.1:0-45908 GCA_964439015.1 uncultured Gemmobacter sp. | reverse complement strand
AAGATCGAATGCGGCGGCTCTTTGAACACCACGGCGATTTCCGAGGCGCGCGCCCTCAGCCGCTTGCCGGTGCGCATGTAGAAGGGCGTGCCCTTCCAGCGCCAATTGGCAATATGGGCCCTCAGCGCCACATAGCTTTCGGTGCGGCTGTCGGGATTGCCGGACTCTTCGACATAGCCCGCGACCAGCGATCCGTCGCGGCGCTTTTCGGCCAGATACTGGCCGCGCACCAGATCGCCGGGCGCGACCGGCTGCAACGCCCGGATCACCTTCAGCTTTTCGTCCCGCACCGCATGGGGGTCAAAGTGCCCGGGAGGCTCCATCGCGATCAGGCACAAAAGCTGCATCATGTGGTTCTGCACCATATCGCGCATCGCGCCCGACTGGTCATAATAGGCGCCGCGCCCCTCGACGCCCACGGTCTCGGCCACGGTGATCTGCACATGATCGACGTATTTCGCGTTCCACAGCGGCTCGAACAGGATATTGGCAAAGCGCACCGCCATCAGGTTCTGGACGGTTTCCTTGCCCAGATAATGGTCGATGCGGTAGATCTGATCCTCGCGGAAATGCGCGGCCAGTGTGGCGTTCAGCGCGCGGGCCGAGGCCAGATCGCGGCCGAACGGCTTTTCGACCACCACCCGGGCGGCGGGCCCGGCGATGCCGTTCAGATGCAGCCTTTCGGCCAGCGGACCAAACAGCGTGGGCCCCACCGAGAAATAGAACGCCTGCACGACATCCAGACGGACCAGTGCCTTCAGCGTGTCCCAGCCCTCGGTCCCCGAGGCGTCTATCGCCACATAGGACAGTGTGTCCAGAAAGCCGGCGATGGCCTGCGGGTCACGCTTTGACTCGGCCACATAATCGCGGATCGCCTCGGCCACCATCTGCCGAAAGCCCGTATCATCCAGCGACGAGCGTGCCGCGCCTATGATCCGGCTGCCGGGCGGGACCTGACCGGCCAGATGGCGGCGGTACAGGCTGGGCAGGATCTTGCGGCGCGCCAGATCGCCGGTGGCGCCGAAAATGAACAGGTCGAAGGGATCGACCGGGATGACGCGCGATACCATCGGTTTCCTCGCAGGGCGGCGGCCGGGGCCGTCCGCATCGTTAGCGCTAACGGACATGTCTCTATCCCCTCTGACAGGCCCTGTCTAGCACCCTGCGGGGCCGAGGCAAACCGCTCAGGCAGCGCCGATCGGTTTCCAGCGCACCGAGGTCAGGCCCGGCTCAACCGACAGACGGGCCACGGCGTGATCCAGATCATGCGGCTCCAGATCCTCGCCGCTGACCTCGGCCGAAAGCGCGATGCCCGTGCCATCCGCCGCATGTGCCATGGCCAGCGTCGAGACCTGCCAGCCCGCCAGCCCCAGCGTGCGCAGCATCAGGCCGCGGATCTCGGCCTCACGCGCGGCGGGGCCTTCGACGGTCACGCCATAGCGGCGGATGTCGTCCGTGCCGATCCGCCGCTTCATCCATTGCGCCAAGGGCCGCAGCCCCAGATTGACAAAGACCACCAGCGCGGTGGTGACCAGCGCCTCGGGCCAATAGCCGCCGCCGGCCATCACCCCCACCGCCCCCGCGCACCACAGCGTCGCGGCGGTGGTCAGGCCCATGACATTCATCCCGTCGCGGAAGATGATCCCCGCGCCCAGAAAGCCGATGCCCGAGACCACCTGCGCCGCCACCCGCGAGGGCGAGGTGTCGGCCTCGTGCGTCATCGAGAAGACGACAAAGGCCGCCGCCCCCAGCGCCACCAGCGCATTGGTGCGCAGGCCCGCCTTGCGCCGCCGCACCTGACGCTCCACCCCGATCACCGCACCACAGGCCATCGCCACGGACATGTTGAACGTGGCGGTTGCAAGATGATCCAGTTGATCCAGCATGGGCGGCCCCTTTCTGACAGGCAGGTGCCGACAATACCCACAGCGCGGGGCATTGTGTAACAGTTTTGCGACAGCGTGATGTCGGTCTTTTATCCACCCCGGCGATCACGCAATCACGCCTCCAGCTCGGCATCCCAATACAGGTAATCGAGCCAGCTTTCATGCAGGTGATGCGGCGGAAAGCGCCGGCCATGGGCCTGCATCTCTTCGGCAGTGGGCGCGCGCGGCGCCCGCGCCAGCCGCATTCCCGCCTGTTTCAACGTCTTGGACCCCTTGCGCAAGTTGCAGGGCGAGCAGGCCGCCACCACGTTCTGCCAGCTGGTGATCCCGCCGCGGCAGCGCGGCAGCACATGGTCAAAGGTCAGATCACCCTTCGATCCGCAATACTGGCAGCGAAATTCGTCCCGCAGAAAAAGATTGAAGCGCGTGAATGCCACGCGCTTCTGGGGTTTGACGAAATCTTTCAGCACCACGACCGAGGGCAACCTGAACGCGGCCCTCTGACTGCGGACCGTGGCATCGTATTCTGCCACGATCTGCACCCGGTCGAGACAGACCGCCTTCACCGCCTCCTGCCAGGGCCAGAGCGACAGCGGATAATAGGATAGCGGGCGATAATCGGCATTCAGCACCAAGGCGGGGTACTGTTTCAACGCCGCCGGTTCGCGCACAAAGCTGGTCCTGAAATCGCCGTCCATCGCCACAGACTCCCGACCCTCCGGGTAAGACTATATCTGGCATGTTTCACCAGACAAGCCCCAAGGGCTGTGTTGTTTCGATCTTCACATGCCAAAACAACGTGACGAGCGCGTGACGGGTGCCGCGATTCTCAGCGCGGCAGCTTGTCGTGCAGGAAACTCAGGGCCACCGACAGCCCGTCCGGGGCGATCCCGTGGCCGGTGCCGCGCATCACATGGCCGTAAACCTCGAAACCGGCATCCGTCAGGGCATCGGCGGCGCGGCCCATATCGGCAAACGGCACCACGTCATCGGCATCACCATGGACCAGCAGCACCGGCGGCTTGACACGGGCCTCGGCCGCCAGACGTTCGGGCGCCATCAACCGGCCCGAAAATGCGACCACCCCGGCCAGTGCGGCCGCGCGGCGGGGGGCGACATGCAGGCTCATCATCGAGCCTTGCGAAAAGCCCACCAGCGCCAGCGCCTCGGGGCCCAGACCTTCGGCGGCCAGTTGCGCGTCGATGAAGGCGTTCAGGTCATCCACTGCGGCGGCCATGCCGGCACCGGCCTCGACCTCGGAGGAGCCGTCGATCCACGGGATCGGAAACCACTGCCGCCCCTCGGCCCAGGACCGGCAGGCCTCGGGCGCGTCGGGCGAGATGAACACGGTGTCGGGCAGATGCGGGGCCAGCGGGTCGGCCAGACCCAGCAGGTCCGCGCCATTCGCGCCATAGCCATGCAGAAACATCACCATCGAGCGCGCCTTGCCCGATTGCGGCCCCTTGCGTCCGAATTTCAGCGCCCGCGTCATGTCACACCCTCTCGCCCTTTTGCGTGGCGGTAATAGGCCCAGAGCGCGCGGGCCGCAACCGCCCGCCACGGCGCCCAATCCGCGGCCATGGCGCGCAGCGCGCGCTCGGTCGGGCGGGCGGGCAGGTCAAACAGCATCCGCGCGCTTTCCTGCAGCGCCAGATCGCCCGCGCAGAACACATCCGCGCGGCCGAGGCTGAACATCAGATAGATCTCGGCGGTCCAGACGCCGATGCCCGGCAGCGTGGTCAGCGCGCCCACCGCCTCGGCCTCGGGCATATGTCGCAGCGCCCCGAAATCGGGCGGAGCTGCGGCCAGCGCCCGCACATACCGGATCTTTGGCCCCGACAGGCCCGCCGCCCGCAGCAGCTGGTCCGGGGCGGCAAGGATCGGTTGCGGCGCGGTCAGCCCGGCCTCTGCCAGCCGCGCCCGGATCGCCGCGGCCGAGGCGATCGACAGTTGCTGGCCGACGATCGCCCAGAGCAACTGCTCAAACCCCTCGGGACTGCGGCGCAGCGGCAGCGGCGCAAGCTGCGGCAGCACCGCGGCAAAGCGCGGCTCGGCCGCGGCCAGATGGGCCACGCCTTCGGCAATGTCGTCTTCGGTTTCGATGATGCGCATGACGGCCCCCTTGCGACAATTTGTGCAGCGATGCGCGGGCTTGGCAAGGCGTCTGCGCCAGTTGAGGGGGCTTGCGCCGCGCCAAAGGCGGGCTTACGCCTGCGCCATGACCACCGCGATGACCCCTCCCCCCGCTGATGACCGGCGCGCGCGCCGCAATGTGATGGTGCTTGTCGCGGCGCAGGCCGTGCTGGGCGCGCAGATGCCGATCATCTTCACCCTGGCGGGCCTTGCCGGGCAATCGCTGGCCACCAATGCCTGTTGGGCCACGCTGCCGATCTCGATGGCGGTGATTGGCTCGATGCTCGCGGCCTCGCCGCTGGCGGCCTTCATGCAGCGATACGGGCGCAAGGCCGGGTTTCTGCTGGCGGCAGGCTTTGGCGCGGCGGGCGGGCTGATCGGGGCCTGGGGGCTTTATGAGGGTTCGTTCCTGCTGTTTGCAATCTCGGCGCTGTTTACCGGCGTCTACATGTCCGCGCAGGGTTTCTACCGCTTTGCCGCGGCCGACAGCGCCTCGGCGGCGTTTCGGCCCAAGGCGATCAGCTGGGTGATGGCCGGGGGGCTGTTGTCGGCCATCCTCGGGCCGCAGCTGGTCAAGGTCACGGCGCAGGCGATGGTGGTGCCGTTTCTGGCCAGCTATCTGGCGGTGGTGGCGCTGAACGTCATCGGCGCGCCGCTGTTTCTGCTGCTGGACGCGCCCAAGCCGTCCGCCGCGGCGCAGGGGGCGCCGCAAGGCCGGTCGCGGCGCGAGTTGCTGTCCGATCCGACCATCGCGGTCGCGGTGATCTGCGCCACGGTATCCTATGCGCTGATGAACCTGGTGATGACCTCGTCGCCAATGGCGGTGGTGGGCTGCGGGTTCGAGACCGGCGACGCCGCCGATATCGTCACCGCCCATGTGCTGGCCATGTATGCGCCCAGCTTTTTCACCGGCCACATCATCGCCCGCTTCGGCGCGCGCAAGGTGATCGCGCTGGGGCTGCTGATACTGGCCGGTGCGGGGGCGGTTGCGATGTCGGGGGTCGAGCTTGCGCAGTTCTTCATCGCGCTGATCCTGCTGGGCATCGGCTGGAACTTCGGTTTCATCGGTGCCACCGCGATGCTGGCCCAAGCGCAGCGGCCCGAAGAGCGTGGCCGCGTGCAGGGGCTGAACGATGCGATCGTGTTTGGCGGCGTGACGATGGCCTCATTTGCCTCGGGCGGGCTGATGAACTGCTCGGGCGGCACGGTCGAGGCCGGGTGGCAACTGGTCAATCTGGCGATGCTGCCCTTCCTGATCGCGGCCGGTGGCGCGCTGATCTGGCTGGCGATGCGCCCGAAAGACACCCGCTGACCCCATATCCCCCGCCGCCCTGAGGTGGCGGGGGAATCGGTTGCCCTGTCACCCCAGCGCGGCGATCAGGTCGGCTATCACATCATTTCTCAGGACGGAATCGGCGCAACGGGCCGGCTGCAGCAACTTGACACAGGCCGCATTCATGGCGCGCAACGTGGCGGGGCCCGCCAGCCCGTCCGTCGGGCCTGCCTCATGGCCGGCCGCGTTCAGGCGGGCCTGCAACAGCGAGATGGCGGCGTTGCGATTGGCATCCACCAGATCGGCGGCGAAACCGCGGTTCACCAGCTCCGGCCGGGCCTCGACGTTCTGGCGCAGTTGCGCCAGGGCCTCGGGCGTGCGCTGGGCAGCGGCCTGGATCGCGGTCGCGATCCGCCACTGATCCTCCTCGGCGAACAGAGGCGCATATTTTTCCAGCGCGGCGCGCGCGCCCGCATTGTCGTTGGGCACGTTCCAGTCATTGCCCCGGCGCATCAGCGCGATCAGCCGGCGCGCGGCCTCGGCATTGCCGGCATCGGCGGCGGCGGTCAGGTGTTGCAGTGCCGCCTTTCCCGAAGCGGGGACCGAGATCCCCCACAACATGCGGTCGGCCTCCAGCACGGCGATCCGGTCCTGTCCCGCGGCGCGGGCCTTTTCGGCATAGCCCTCGAATTTGGCGCGCGAATGCGCCCCCCCGCCCAGATAGCCATACATCGCCCCTTCGGCCAGCGTCACCCAGGCCGAGGGAACGCCGTTCTGCGCGGCCTGTTCCAGCAGCGTCTGCGCCTCTTTCCAACCTTTTTCGCGCCACATCATCATCATGCCGTAATCGGCAAGACCCGCATGATCGCCCTTTTCGGCCGCGCGGTCGAAATGGCGCCGCGCCCGCGCCCAATCCTCGGGGAACATCGTGCCGTAGAGAAACAGCTTGCCGACCTCGATATCGGCCTTCACATCACCCGCCTCGGCCGCCGCCTCAAGCCGGCGCAGCCCCTCTTCGGCGGCGGGCGTCACAACGTTGGAGCTGTAGACCATGGCGAGCGCGTCCTGACGCAGCAGGTCCGCAGTCTGCTCGGCGGTCGGCTCGACGGTGGGCTGGCCGGTGACAGGCTGGCTGTCGGTCTGCGCCATGACCGGCGCCACGATCAGAGGCGCGACCAGCGCGGTTCCGAGAAGCAACGAAAAAAGTGCGGATCTGACCATCGTCCCTGTTCATTACCCATGGATAGTGGCGGCGACCCCGGTATCAAAAATGAAGTCCCGGCTATCAAGAGAACAAAACGACAATATCTTTCAAGAGGCAAGGGCCGGCCTGTCGCAGCCCGGTCAGATTTTTCCCGAAAGCGCCGCGCGCATCAGGCTGAAACTGTCGGTCAGGGGCGGCAGGGTCAGCCTGCCATCGGCCACCAGCGCCGGATCACCTGCCGCCCGCAGCAGCAGCGGGCGGGCGGCATGGGCGGGTAACAGGGCCGCGCGCGGCGTGGCGCGCGCGCGGCTGCGGGCCTGGCTGCGGGCCTGATCGAGCCATTGCAGCCCCTGCCGTGCCAGCGCCGCCACCGCCTGGGGGCGACCATCGGGCAAGGGAAAGCGGCCGCGCGCCTCAAGATCGGGCACGGCTTGCAGATAGCGCGCCAGCGCCAGCGCGCGGCCCGCCAGACGGGCGGCGTCATCGCCCTGCCCCAGCGACAGCGCCGCCAGCTGCATCAGCGCGCCGCCGGTCTGATCGAGATAGGCGATCAGCGCAGCTTCATCGGCGAAAGGTTCGGGCCAGCAATCGTGACGGCGCGCGCGCGCAATCTCGCCCGCCAGCGCGCGGGCCTCGGGGCCAAGATCGGCCATCAGGGCGGCAAAGGGGGTGGCGACCTCGTGGCGGTAATCCGACAGGGTGCCTTCGGCCAGATCGGCCCAGAATTGCAGCCGCATCTCGGCCAGCATCGGCTCGCGCGCGGCCCAGGGGGCGCGGGCACATTCGAGGTTGAAGGCATAGATCGGCCAAAGCCGCGCCCGCGCGGCCGCAGGCGCCGCCATCGTGGCGCGAAACCGCGCGGGATCGCCGCGCTCGACCGCCTGCGCGCAAGGGTCGGTCATGCCGCGGGCGCGCCCAGATCGCGGATCAGCTTCCATTGCACGGCATCGAGCAGCGCCTCGAAACTGGCGTCCACCAGGTTGGCCGAGACGCCGACCGTGGACCAGCGCCGGCCCTGCCCGTCCTCGCTGTCGATGATGACGCGGGTCACGGCATCGACGCCGCCTTGCGTGATCCGCACCTTGAAATCGACCAGCTTCATGTCGTCGGTGACCTGCTGATACGGCCCCAGATCCTTGACCAGCGCCTTATAGAGCGCGTTGACCGGGCCGCGATCCTCGCCCGCGCCATCCATGCTGTCCGAGACCGACATCACCTTGGTCTCGCCCACTTTCACGACCACGACCGCCTCGGACAGGCTGACCATCCGGTCATACTTGTTCTTGCGCCGCTCGATCGTCACCCGATACCGCTTGACCTCGAAGAATTGCGGGCACAGGCCCAATGCACGCCGCGCCAGCATCTCGAAACTGGCCTGCGCGCCGTCATAGGCATAGCCCTCGTCCTCGCGTGCCTTCACGGTGTTCAGGATTTCGGACAGCCGCGGATCGCCCGCAGGCACGGTAATGCCCGCCTCGGCCAGACGCGCGCGCAGGTTGGACTGGCCGGCCTGATTGCTCATCGGGATCTGGCGCTCGTTGCCGACCAGCGCGGGGTCGACATGTTCGTAGGTGGTGGGGTCTTTCAGGATCGCCGAGGCATGCAGCCCCGCCTTGTGCGCAAAGGCCGAAGCCCCGACGTAGGGGGCCGAGCGCAGCGGCACCCGGTTCAGGATATCGTCCAGCTGGCGCGAGATCTTCAGCAGGCTGCGCAGCGCCTCGGGGGTGACGCCGGTTTCCAGAAGGCTGGCGAAGGGTTCCTTCAGCAACAAGGTCGGGATCAGCGTGGTCAGGTTGGCATTGCCGCAGCGTTCGCCCAACCCGTTCAGCGTGCCTTGTACCTGCCGCACCCCGGCCAGCACCGCGGCCAGCGTATTGGCCACCGCGTTGCCGGTATCGTCATGGCAATGGATGCCCAGCCGGTCGCCGGGGATACCATCCTCGATCACCGCGCGGGTGATGGCGCCGACCTCATGGGGCAGCGTGCCGCCATTGGTGTCGCACAGCACCACCCAGCGCGCGCCCTCGTCCAGCGCCGCGCGCAGGCAGTCCAACGCATAGGCGGGGTTGGCCTTGTAGCCGTCGAAGAAATGCTCGGCATCCAGCATCGCCTCGCGCCCCTTGGCGCGCAGATGGGCGATCGAGGCGCGGATCGACTCGCGGTTTTCTTCCAGCGTGATGCCAAGGGCGGTGGCGACGTGGAACTCATGCGTCTTGCCGACCAGACAGACCGCCGGCGTCGCCGCATCCAGCACACCGGCCAGCACGTCGTCATTCTCGGCGCTGCGGCCCGCGCGCTTGGTCATGCCGAACGCGGTCATGGTGGCGCGAGTGGTGGGCGCGCAGGCGAAAAACTCGCTGTCGGTGGGGTTGGCGCCCGGCCAGCCGCCCTCGATGTAATCCACCCCCAGCGCGTCCAGCGCCCGGGCGATCGCCTGCTTGTCGGCGGTCGAGAACTGCACCCCTTGCGTCTGCTGGCCATCGCGCAGGGTGGTGTCAAAGATATACAGGCGCTCGCGGGTCATTCTGGCTGGCTTTCGGCTGGGATCGGCAGGGCGGCGGGTGGCGTCAGTCTTCGTCCACCACGCGGAACAGCGCCGGCACCGCCGGACAGGGCCGCATCTCGTTGCGGATCACATCGGACAGGCGGGTCTGGTGCAGAAAGACATATACATGGGCCGACAGCCCCTCCCACAACCGGTTGGTCAGCGATTGCGCGCGGCTGCCCGACACGCCGCCCGAGGCGCCTGCCCCGGTTTCCAGCGCGTTCACGCTTTCATCCACGGCCTCCATCACCTCGGACACCCGGATCTCGGAGGGGGCGCGGGCCAGACGATAGCCGCCACCGGGGCCGCGCACCGCCTCGACCAGGCCCGCGCGGCGCAGTTTCACGAACAGCTGCTCCAGATAGGGCAAGGAAATATCCTGCCGGCGCGAGATTTCGGCCAGCGAGACCAGATCTCCGGCGGGGGCCAGCGCCAGATCGGCCAGCGCCACCATCGCATAACGCCCCTTGGTCGACAGCTTCATGATGTCAAACCCCAACCCATTGACGCGCCGCCTGCGGGCGCTTAACTCGGTGCGGATACGCGCAGGCTGCTCCAGCCCTTAGTTGATCCGCCGGGGCCGCGCAACCTCGGCACGGCGCAGAGAGAACACGCAAGATGCCCGAAGTTATTTTTGCCGGCCCCGAAGGACGCCTCGAAGGCCGCTACCATCCGCAAAAGGACCGTGACGCACCGATCGCCATCGTGCTGCATCCGCACCCGCAATTTGGCGGGACGATGAACAACAAGGTCGTCTATAACCTGCATTACGCTTTCTACAACCTGGGCTTCACGGTGCTGCGGTTCAATTTCCGCGGCGTGGGGCGCAGCCAGGGCGAATACGATCAGGGCATGGGCGAGCTGTCGGATGCCGCCTCGGCGCTGGATTACCTGCAGAACATGAACCAGAACGCCAAGCATTGCTGGGTGGCGGGGTTCAGCTTCGGCGCCTGGATCGGCATGCAACTGCTGATGCGCCGACCCGAGATCACCGGCTTTGTCAGCGTGGCCCCGCCGGCCAACATGTATGATTTCAGCTTTCTCGCGCCCTGCCCCTCGTCGGGCCTGATCATCAACGGCTCGGCCGACCGGGTGGCCACGCCCAAGGACACCACCACGCTGGTGAACAAGCTGCATGAGCAGAAGGGCATCACCATCACCCATGAAACCATCGAGGGGGCCGACCACTTCTTCTCGAACGAGGAAGAGCATATGAAGCCGATGATCGACACGGTCTCGGCCTATGTGAAGCGCCGTCTGGGTGAGGCCAGCCGCTGATGGGTGTGGCCGAAGATCTGGCCGACGCGCTGGCCCGCGACGTTCTGGCGGCGATGGACGAGATGGACGAGGACCGGTTCTTTCTGGAAATCGGCAAGATGCTGGCCTCGCTCTCGCCCTTGATGGAAGAAAACTTCATGACCGCGATGCGGGTGCGGCTGGCCGAACGGCGCGGCCGCGAGATGCTGGAGCGCAAGCTGGCGGCGTTTCGGGCAAGCAAGGCCACAAGCAAGGCCGATGTCTGAGGATCGGCTGACCCGGCAGATGGCGTTTCTGGCCGAGGCCGACCGGCTGAAGGGTGTGCTGCGCGCAAGTCCGGTGCTGGGCGGACAGCGGCGGGAAAACGCGGCCGAGCATAGCTGGCATCTGGCGCTGTATGCGCTGGCGCTGGCCGATCAGGCCGGGCCCGAGGTTCGCATCGACCGGGTGATCCGCATGCTGCTGATCCACGATCTGGTCGAGGTCGATGTGGGCGACGTGCCGATCCATGCCGGCAATGGCACTGCCCATGGCTCGGCCGCGGTCAAGGCGGCCGAGGCCGCGGCGGCCCTACGGATTTTCGGATTGCTTCCCAATGACCTGCGCGATGATCTTCATGCCCTTTGGCAAGAGTTTGAGGCCGGAGAAAGCCCGGACGCAATCTTTGCCCGCAGCATTGATCGCGTCCAGCCGGTCATGCTGAACATCTGGGCCGATGGCGGCACCTGGGCCGAATATGGCGTGACCTGGGACCAGCTTGAATCCCGCGTGGGTCAAAGGGTGGCGCGTGGCGCGCCGCGTCTGTGGGATTGGGTGGCGGCGCGGGCGCGTGCCTGGTTCGGCCCTGCGGCCTGAAACAGACCGGCCCGCCCAACGACTTGCATCAGAGCTTGCGCAATTTTCGGTATACCTCTGCATACCGCACTTCCCAAAGCCGCGATGATCGGCTATCACCCTCGCGACGAATCCTCATCCGAAAGGGCCGGACATGACCAAGATCAAGGTAGCCAATCCCATCGTCGAGATGGACGGCGACGAGATGACCCGGATCATCTGGGACTTCATCAAGAAAAAGCTGATCCTGCCCTATCTCGACATTGATCTGCTCTACTACGATCTGGGCATCGAAGAGCGCGACCGCACCAACGACCAGATCACCATCGACAGCGCCATGAAGACCAAAGAGGTCGGCGTTGCGGTGAAATGCGCCACCATCACCCCCGACGAACAGCGCGTCGAGGAGTTCAACCTCAAGCAGATGTGGAAGTCGCCCAACGGCACGATCCGCAACATCCTCGGCGGCGTGATCTTCCGCGAGCCGATCATCTGCAAGAACGTGCCGCGTCTGGTGCCGGGCTGGACCCAGCCGATCGTCATCGGCCGCCACGCCTTTGGCGACCAGTATCGCGCCACCGACTTCCACTTCCCCGGCAAGGGCAAGCTGACGATGAAATTCGTCGGCGAAGATGGCACCGTGATCGAAAAAGAGGTGTTCAACGCACCGTCGGCCGGCGTCGCGATGGGCATGTATAACCTTGACGACAGCATCATCGACTTCGCGCGCTCGTCGATGAACTATGGCCTGCTGAAAGGCTGGCCGGTCTATCTGTCGACCAAGAACACCATCCTCAAGGCCTATGACGGCCGCTTCAAGGACCTGTTCGAGAAGGTCTACGAGGAAGAGTTCGCCGACAAGTTCAAGGCCGCAGGCATCCACTACGAACACCGGCTGATCGACGACATGGTGGCCTCGTGCCTGAAGTGGTCGGGCGGCTATGTCTGGGCCTGCAAGAACTATGACGGCGACGTGCAGTCTGACACCGTGGCGCAGGGCTTCGGCTCGCTGGGCCTGATGACCTCGGTGCTGATGACGCCCGATGGCAAGATCGTCGAGGCCGAGGCCGCCCACGGCACCGTGACCCGTCACTATCGCCAGCACCAGGCCGGCAAGGAGACCTCGACCAACTCCATCGCCTCGATCTTCGCCTGGACCGGCGGCCTGAAGCACCGCGCCAAGCTGGATGGCAACGAGGCGCTGGCCCGCTTTGCCAACACGCTGGAAAAGGTCTGCGTGCAGACCGTGGAAGACGGCTGGATGACCAAGGACCTGGCGCTGCTGGTCGGCCCCGACCAGAAGTGGCTGACCACCATGGGCTATCTGGAAAAGGTTGACGAATACCTGAACAAGGCCCTGGCCGGCTGATCGGCTGGAAATCGGAAAGGGGCGGTGTCGGTGACACCGCCCTTTTTCTTTCCGGGACGCTGGCCGCGCGGAACCCCAGGCGGCTGACCGTGGCGAGGGTGGCGGGTGATGAGGCGCGGCGGGCAGGCCGGATGACAGACCTGCGCCACCGGACTGTCCGCACGCGTCACGGGCTGCGCGCTGCGTGAGGCGGCAGCCGCAGCGTGCCACATATACATTGGCCCAAACCCTGCCTATAAGCCCGCCCCGCAGCCCCCGCGCACCGTGGCGCGCGGCAGAAAAGCGAGAGAACCCGATGCCAAAGCCGGAAGAAAGCACGCACAGCCTGATCGAGGATGCCCAGGGGCTGGCCTTTGGCGCCACCATGGCCGCCTTCGGCATCACGCTGCTGACCCATCTGGGTCTGGTCACCGGCCAGACGGCGGGGCTTGCCGTGCTGATCTCTTATGCCACGGGCTGGGGCTTCGGACCGGTGTTCTTCGCCATCAACCTGCCCTTCTATGCCTTGGCCTGGGTGCGGATCGGGCCGCGCTTCGTGGTCAAGACCTTTATCGCGGTGGCGGCCATGTCGGCAGTGGTGGCGGTGATGCCGGGGCTGGTGCAGTTCGGCCCGGTGCATCCCGGCATGGGTGCGGTGCTGTTCGGCTTCATCTCGGGGGCGGCGCTGCTGGCGCTGTTTCGTCATGGCGCCAGTCTTGGCGGCGTGGGCATCGTTGCGCTGTGGCTGCAGGACAAGACCGGCTTTCGCGCGGGCTATACGCAGCTCCTGTTCGATCTGCTGGTGTTTGCGCTTGCCCTGACGCTGCGCGACCTGCCCACCGTGGCCTGGTCGGCGTTGGGGGCGCTGGTGGTCAATCTGGTGATCGCCATCAACCATCGCCGCGACCGCTATATCGCCACCTGAAATCGCGCGTGACAGGCGGATCGGACCGTGGCATATTTTGGTCATGATTGCTGACCCATCATTACCCCGCTACACCCGGTTCGAGGACGCCCAGGGCTTGACCGTCGCCGCCCTGCAAGCGGCCCTCGGGATTCACATGCTGCGCGCCGCCGGGCTGGTGACCGGCGGCACGGCGGGGCTGGCGCTGCTAATCGCCCATGCCAGCGGCTGGGGCTTCGGTGTGGTGTTTTTCGTCATCAACCTGCCCTTCTACGGCTTTGCCTGGGCGCGCAAGGGACCGGCATTTGCGGTGAAAAGTTTTCTCGCCGTCACCGCGGTTTCAGCCATGGCCGAGGCGATGGCACCGCTGGTGCCGCTGACCGGCATCCATCCCGGCGCGGCGGCAGTGCTGTTCGGGGTCACGACCGGCGTGGGCCTGCTGGGCCTGTTTCGCCACGCGGCCAGCCTCGGCGGCGTATCCATCGTGGCGCTGATCGCGCAGGACCGGCTGGGCATCCGCGCGGGCTGGGTGCAACTGGGCTTCGACGTGGCGCTGTTTGCCGCCGCCGCCACCCTGCTGCCGCCCGACCGGGTGCTGTGGTCGGCGCTGGGGGCGGCCCTGCTGAACGCGATCATCGCCCTCAATCACCGCCGCGACTGGTATGTCGTGCAATAGCACAAAGGTTTCACTGGTGTTTTCGCGCGCGCTCCTGTAAGGCCGCCCCCTGATCCTTATACCGTTGAAAGAGAGCCCGGATGGAGCTGCGCAACATCGCCATCATCGCCCACGTGGACCATGGCAAGACCACGCTGGTTGATGAACTTCTGAAACAGTCCGGCACGTTCCGCTCGGGGCAGGCCCTGACCGAACGGGCGATGGACAGCAACGACATCGAGCGCGAGCGCGGGATCACCATCCTCGCCAAGGCGACCTCGGTCGAATGGAACGGCGCCCGCATCAACATCGTCGACACCCCTGGCCACGCCGATTTCGGCGGCGAGGTCGAGCGGATCCTGAACATGGTGGACGGCGTGGTGCTGCTGGTCGACGCCGCCGAAGGCCCGATGCCGCAAACGAAATTCGTGACCTCCAAGGCACTGGCGCTGGGCCTGCGCCCGATCGTGGTGCTGAACAAGGTCGACAAGCCCGATGCCGAACCCGACCGCGCGCTGAACGAGGTCTTCGACCTGTTCGCCAATCTGGGCGCCACCGACGAGCAGCTGGACTTCCCGCATCTCTATGCCTCGGGCCGCTCGGGCTGGGCAGATGAAAGCCTTGACGGCCCCCGCAAGGACCTGTCGGCGCTGTTCGAGCTGGTGCTGCGCCATGTGCCGGCCCCCAAACAGCTGGCCCGGCAGGAAGAACCCTTCCGCATGCTGGCAACCACGCTGTCGGCCGACCCGTTCATCGGCCGCATCCTGACCGGCCGGGTTGAATCGGGCACGATCAGCGTCGGCGCCACGCTGAAGGCGCTGACCCGCACCGGCGAGCGGATCGAACAGTTCCGCGTCACCAAGATCCTCGCCTTCCGCGGTCTGGGCCAGACCCCGATCGACGAGGCGATTGCCGGCGACATCGTCACGCTGGCGGGCATGACCAAGGCTACCGTGGCCGACACGCTCTGCGCGCTGGAGGTCGACACCGCCCTGCCCGCCCAGCCGATCGACCCGCCGACCATCTCGGTCACCTTCGGCATCAACGACAGCCCGCTGGCAGGCCGCGACGGCACCAAGGTGCAAAGCCGCGTCATCCGCGAACGGCTGATGAAGGAGGCCGAAACCAACGTGGCGATCCGCATCGAGGATACGCCCGGCGGCGAAGCCTTCATCGTCTCGGGTCGTGGCGAATTGCAGATGGGCGTGCTGATCGAGAACATGCGCCGCGAAGGCTTCGAGCTGTCGATTTCGCGCCCGCGGGTGATCTTCCGCGACGAGGACGGCCAGCGGCTGGAGCCGATCGAGGAAGTGATCGTCGACGTCGATGACGAATATTCCGGCACGGTGATCGACAAGCTGACCGGCGAACGCAAGGGCGAGCTGGTCGAGATGAAGCCCGCCGGCGTCGGCAAGACCCGGATCGTGGCTCATGTGCCGTCGCGCGGCCTGATCGGCTATCACGGCCAGTTCCTGACCGATACCCGCGGCACCGGCGTTCTGAACCGCATCTTCCACGGCTGGGCCCCGCACAAGGGCCCGATCCAGGGCCGCCGCCAGGGCGTGCTGATCTCGATGGAGAACGGCGTTTCGGTGGCTTACGCGCTGTGGAACCTCGAAGAGCGCGGCAAGCTGTTCATCGGCGCGCAGGAACAGGTCTATGAGGGGATGCTGATCGGCGAACATTCGCGCGACAACGACCTCGAAGTGAACCCGCTGAAGGGCAAGAAACTGACCAACATCCGCGCCTCGGGCACGGACGAGGCGGTCCGCCTGACGCCGCCGGTGCGGATGAGCCTCGAGGAGGCCATCGCCTATATCGACGATGACGAACTGGTCGAGGTCACGCCCAAGATCGTGCGCCTGCGCAAGCGCGAACTGGACCCGCATGAGCGCAAGCGGCAATCGCGCGCCGGGGCCTGACGATACGAAAAGTGGCCTCTGCCCGCTGCCATGGGGTCTTGAACCGATGGCGAACCCGCGGCAACGCCGGGATACCTAACCTGATTGGTGAGACAGAAATGTCCATCATTCAGGCAGAAATATCCTCGGGGGGAGTGAGGCGCGCAGCGCCGAGAGGGGGGCAGACAGCCCCCCTTTTGCTCAGGCCGCCGCCAGCGCCAGACGGCAGGGCAGGAAGGGCTCCACCGTGACCGCTTCTCCGTCAAAGGTGCAGAAACTGGCGGGCGGGATTTCCTGCCAGTCGGCCTCGTCGGCCTCCAGCGGTTCCGAAACGACCGCGCGGCCGCCGCGCGTGTCGCTCCAGCGGTGCCAGAGCGAGGGGGCGGCGTCATCGGTGGCATAGCGGACCGCGAACAACCGCTGTCCGTCTGACAGTGCCGCGGTCATGCGCAGATGCGGCGTCGTGCCTTTTTCGCGCGACAGGCGGATGAATTGCGCGGCGGCGTGCTCCAGCGCGGCGCGGGGGCCGGCCTCCAAACCCTCGGCCACCGCCAGCAGAAACAGCGCCTCGCTATCCGTCGCGCCCTTGCGCTGCGGATAGAGCGCATCCGGGATCAGCATCTCGCCCGCCCGGCGAAACTGCTCATACCCGCCGATCTGGCCGTTATGCATGAAGCTCCAGTTGCCATGCACGAAGGGATGGCAATTGTTGCGACTGGTGGCCGACCCGGTCGAGGCGCGGACATGGGCCAGAAACAGCCCGGATTTCACCGTGGCGGTCAGCGAGCGCAGATTGGGGTCGGACCATGCCGGCATCACGTCGCGGTAGAGCCCAGGCTCGGGCCGCTCACCATACCAGGCAAGACCAAACCCGTCGGCATTGATCGCCGAATGGCATTGCGTGGCGCAATGGCTTTGATGGATCAGCGAATGGCCTGGCCGGCTGATGATATCCTCAAGAAAGATCGGTGCGCCGATATAGGCGGCCCAGCGGCACATCTCAGCGCCCTGCCCTGTTGGTCTTGCCCATCTTGTGCCTCAGTCTGTTTTTTGCACAGAATAAGGGTTGTGACAGAAAAATGAAGATGGTCTGAAGCGGTGCAGCAAAAAACCGCCCGGCGGCACCGGGCGGTTCTGAAAGCAACAGGCCCCCGTGCTCAGGCGATTTCCTCGACGACGCAAAGGTCGCGGATCGAGGCGCCTTTGGCATGGACCAGGGCCGCCTGATAGTCGGGCGAGTTATAGCAGGCCACCGCCGCCTCGACCGACGGAAAGCGCGCCACGACATTGCGACCGCGCCCCGTGCCTTCCAGCTGCACATGGCGGCCGCCGCGGGCCAGAAACACCCCACCATGCGCGGCAATCGCCGGCCCCGCCGCCGTGGCATAGCGGCCATAGGCGTCAGGGTCGGTCACGTCGACATGGGCAATCCACAGCGCGGTCGGCATGTCAGGCCCCCAGCGCGGCCTCGGCCGCCTTGATCGCCTGATCGGCCAGCGCGATATCGGCGCCCCCGGCCTGGGCCATATCGGGACGGCCACCACCGCCCTTGCCCCCCAGCGCCTCGGCCGCCGCCTTGACCAGCGTCACCGCACTGATGCGGCCCGTCAGGTCTGCCGTCACGCCCGCAGCCACCGCCGGCTTGGCCCCGGTATCGGCGATCAGCAGCACCACGCCCGAGCCGAGTCGCGCCTTCATCTCGTCGATCAGCCCCGGCAGATCCTTGCCGGAAACGCCGGTCAGCACCTGCGCCAGGAACTTGACGCCGCCGATCTCGGTGGCCTCAGGCCCCGCGCCCTTGCCGCCCATCGCCACTTCACGCTTCAGCTGCGCGACCTCGTTCTGCAGCGCGCGGCGCTCGTCCAGCAGGGCCTTGGCCCGCTCGGCCAGCTCGGCGGGCGGGCATTTCAGCACGGCGGCCACATCGGCCAGCTGGGCGGCCTGCTGCGCAAAATGCGCCAGCGCCCCCTCGCCCGTCAGCGCCTCGATCCGGCGGACGCCGGCAGAAGATGCGCTGTCACCCAGGATCACGAAAGCACCGATCTGGCCCAGCCGCGCCACATGGGTGCCGCCGCAGAGTTCCAGCGAATAGGTGTTGCCGTCGCTGCCCTTGCCCGAGCCGCCCAGATGGCCCATCGACACCACGCGCACCTCGTCGCCATATTTCTCGCCAAACAGCGCCTGCGCGCCCAGGGCACGGGCGTCATCGGGCGTCATGATCCGGGTCTCGACGCTGGAGTTCTGGCGGATATAGGCGTTCACCTCAGCCTCGACCTGCGCCAGTTCCTCGGCGGTCAAGCCCTTGGAATGGCTGAAGTCAAAGCGCAGGCGGTCGGCGGCGTTGAGGCTGCCCTTCTGGGCCACGTGATCGCCAAGCGCGCGACGCAGCGCCTCGTGCAACAGGTGGGTGGCCGAGTGGTTGGCGCGGATCGCGCTGCGGCGGGCGTGATCGACCTCCAGCCGTGCGGGCTGGCCGCGGACCACCGTGCCTTCGGTCACCTCGGCGCTGTGGATGAAGACGCCAGCCGCCTTGCGGGTGTCGGTCACGCGGGCCATGCCGGTATCGGTGCGGATCCAACCCTGATCGCCGACCTGACCGCCGCTTTCGGCGTAGAACGGCGTCTGGTTCACCACGATCTGCACCGACTGTCCGGTCTCGGCCTGCCCCACGGTTGCAGCGCCTGCGACCAGCGCCAGCACGACGCCCTCGGCGGTTTCGGTGTCATAGCCCAGAAACTCGGTCGTGCCGTGCTGCTCGGCCAGCTCGAACCAGATTTTGGCATCCTTGGCCTCGCCCGAGCCCGACCAGCTGGCCCGCGCCTTGGCGCGCTGTTCGTCCATCGCCGCGTCAAAGCCCGCCACATCCACGGTGCGGCCCTTTTCGCGCAGCGCATCCTGCGTCAGGTCCAGCGGGAAGCCGTAGGTGTCATAGAGCTTGAAGGCCGCCGTGCCCGGCAATTCGGCCCCCTCGGGCAGGCCTGCCAGCTCGTCATCCAGCAGCTTCAGACCGCGATCCAGTGTGGTGCGGAAGCGGGTTTCTTCCAGCCGCAGGGTTTCCTCGATCAGGTTCTGGGCCCGCACCAGCTCGGGATAGGCCGCACCCATCTGCCGCACCAGCGCCGGCACCAGCTTGTACATGGTGACGTCGCGCGTCCCCAGCATGTTCAGGTGGCGCATCGCGCGGCGCATGATCCGGCGCAGCACATAGCCGCGCCCCTCGTTCGAGGGCGTCACGCCATCGGCAATCAGGAACGAGGTCGAGCGCAGGTGGTCGGCCACCACGCGGTGATGCACCTTGCCCGGGCCATCGGGATCGGCCGATGTCAGGTTGGCCGAGGCCTCGATCAGGCTGCGCATCAGGTCGGTGTCATAATTGTCATGCTTGCCCTGCAACAGGGCGCCGATCCGCTCCAGCCCCATGCCGGTGTCGATCGACTGCATGTCGAGAACGCGCATCGAGCCGTCCTCGAACTGCTCGTTCTGCATGAAGACGTTGTTCCAGATCTCGATATAGCGGTCGCCATCTTCCTCGGCGCTGCCGGGCGGGCCACCCCAGACCGAGGGGCCGTGGTCAAAGAAGATCTCGGTGCAGGGGCCGCAGGGGCCGGTGGGGCCCATCTGCCAGAAATTGTCGCTGGTGGGGATGCGGATGATCCGGTCGTCGGAAAGGCCCGCGACCTTCTTCCAGATCGCCGCCGCCTCGTCATCGGTGTGATAGACCGTGACCAGCAGCTTGTCCTTGGGGATGTCGAAATCCTTGGTCAGCAATTCCCAGGCGAAGGCGATCGCCTCATTCTTGAAATAGTCGCCAAAGCTGAAATTGCCCAGCATTTCGAAAAAGGTGTGGTGGCGCGCGGTATAGCCGACATTGTCGAGGTCATTGTGCTTGCCGCCGGCGCGCACGCATTTCTGCGATGTGGTCGCCCGTTTGTAATCGCGGGTCTCGACGCCGGTGAACAGGTTCTTGAACTGCACCATGCCCGAGTTGGTGAACATCAGCGTCGGGTCGTTGCGCGGCACCAGCGGGCTGCTTTCCACCACGCGGTGGCCGTTCTTTTCGAAGAAGTCGAGAAAGGTAGAGCGGATGTCGTTCAGCGACGCCATGGCGGTGCGGCCCTCGGGATGGGTGATAGGTCCGACCCGTTTAGCCGCGGCGCGGCGGCCTGTCCATTGCCGCAGGGCTTTGCGCCATAAAAAAGGGCCACGCCGGCGCGGCGCAGCCCGTTTCTTTCGGCAATGATCCGGTATCACTCGTCGAGAACGTCCTCGCCCTCTTCGCCGGCCATGTGGAAATCAAGCCCGTTCGCGGCACGGATCTTGTCCTCGATATCGGTGGCCACGGCGGGGTTGGCCTTGAGGAAGGCCTTGGCATTCTCGCGCCCCTGCCCGATCCGCTCATCGCCATAGGAATACCACGAGCCCGACTTTTCGACCACGCCGGCCTTCACGCCGATATCCAGCAACTCGCCGGTCTTCGAGATGCCCTCGCCATACATGATGTCGAATTCGACTTGCTTGAACGGCGGGGCGACCTTGTTCTTGACCACCTTGACCTTGGTCTGCGAGCCTACAACCTCATCGCGATCCTTGATCGAGCCGGTGCGGCGGATATCGAGGCGGACCGAGGCGTAGAATTTCAGCGCGTTGCCGCCGGTCGTGGTTTCGGGGTTGCCGAACATCACGCCGATCTTCATGCGGATCTGGTTGATGAAGATCACCATGCAGTTCGAGCGGCCGATCGAGGCCGTCAGCTTGCGCATCGCCTGGCTCATCAGCCGGGCCTGGCTGCCCATCTGCATGTCGCCCATGTCGCCCTCGATCTCGGATTTGGGCGTCAGCGCCGCCACCGAGTCCACGACCACCAGACTGACCGCACCCGAGCGCACCAGCGTATCGACGATCTCCAGCGCCTGTTCACCCGTGTCCGGCTGGCTGATCAGCAACTCGTCCAGATTGACGCCCAG
Source organism: uncultured Gemmobacter sp. (assembly GCA_964439015.1). Lineage (GTDB taxonomy): Bacteria > Pseudomonadota > Alphaproteobacteria > Rhodobacterales > Rhodobacteraceae > Gemmobacter. The sequence continues at coordinate 25,004 of CAYTMV010000014.1, read as the reverse complement.
CTTCTTGGCATACATCGGGTCCAGCGCGTGTTCGGCGTCGACAAAGGCGCAGACGCCACCCTTCTTCTGCTCTTCGGCAACCACATGCAGCGTCAGCGTGGTCTTGCCCGAGGATTCCGGCCCGAAGATCTCGATGATCCGGCCTTTGGGCAAGCCGCCGATCCCCAGCGCGATATCGAGGCCCAGCGAGCCGGTCGAGGTCGCCTCGATCTCGATGGCCGGGCTGTCGGCGCCCAGCTTCATGATCGACCCTTTGCCGAACTGCCGTTCGATCTGTTGCAGCGCGCTTTCCAGCGCCTTCTGCTTGTCCATGTCGCGCTTGTCTTTCATGTCGAGAAGTGCCGCCGTTGCCATCCTGCCGATCCTTATTCCACAGCCGCGCGGTGGCGGCAATGCCGTGAATGTTCACTTCCTGTTCCGGTATTCATGCAAACAAATAAAGAACATTGCAAGCCAATTTTCCACAAACTTATCCAAACACGATCTGGTTAAGGGAAGGTTTACCGGCTAGTTTGCGCGCCGGACGACACGACCGCCACAGCCCAAGGCGGCAGAAGGATCAATCAATGCTGGTATTCTGGCAACAACGGCTGGCGCTGCTGGCCACGCCCAAGACCGGAACGACGGCCATCGAATCGGCGCTGGAATCTTTGGCCGCAGTGGTGATCCAGCGGCCGCCGCAGCTGAAACACACCACCGTCGCCCGATACCATCGCTTTATCGGTCCGTATCTGGAAAGCTCGGCTGGCCAGCCCTTCACCCTGGTCACGGTGATGCGCGAGCCGCGGGACTGGCTGGGCAGCTGGTATCGCTATCGCCAGCGGCAAGACATGGACAACGATCAGAACAGCACCTCGGGGATCAGTTTCGAGGATTTTGTGCGCGCCTATTGCTCGGACAAACCGCCGGCCTGGGCGCAGGTCGGCAGTCAGGCGCGCTTTGTGACGCCGCACAAGAACGGACGCGGACTGGATCGCCTGTTCCGCTATGAGGCGATCGAGGATTTCATCCATTTTCTCGAAGAAAAGCTGGATTGCGAGATCATTCTGCCGCGGCTGAATGTCTCGCCCGCGGGCGACCTGCATCTGAGCGATCAAGCAGAGGCGATGCTGCACCGTCACCTCGCCCGCGACTTCGAACTTTACGACACTTTGACGCGTGAAGGCCCCGAGGCCACGGCGCAGATCCTGCTGCGCGGCTGACGTCGCGGGGCCGCAACGCGACCCCCATCCCCGGACCAAAGCACCAGCCACGCCGGTTCAAGACGTGGCGCGCTGATGCCGTGAAACCGTATCATGGCGAAAGCTGCATCTGCACGGTTTCGGTCAGGTCCGACAGCGAGAAGGGCTTGGGCAGGAACACCGAGTTGGGGATGCGGGCGCGATCCTCGGACACGGCATCCTCGGCATAACCCGACATGAACACGACCCGGACATTCGGTCGGCTTTCTCGGGCCTGGCGCACCCAGCTCGGGCCATCCAACCCGGGCATGACCACGTCCGTCACGAAAATGTCCACCTCCAGACTCGGGTCGACCAGAAGCTCAAGCGCGGCCTCGGCGCAATCGGCCTCAAGCACGGTATAGCCGCGCAATCTCAGCGCACGGGCGGCAAAAGCCCGGACCGGCGCCTCGTCCTCGACCAGCAAGACCACCCCTTCGCCCTGGCGCGAGACGGGCTTGCGCAGCGCGGCAGGTGCGCGGACAGGTTCGTCCGAGGAAGCCTCGTGGATCGGGAAATACAGGTGGAACACCGTCCCCAAGCCTATCTCACTGTCGACAAAGATGAAGCCACCGGATTGCTTGACGATGCCATAGGCGGTCGAAAGGCCGAGTCCGGTCCCCTCGCCCACCTTCTTGGTGGTGAAGAATGGCTCGAACACCTTGTTCAACCGATCGGGGGGGATGCCGCAGCCGGTATCGAGAACCCTGATCACCGCATATTCGCCGGCGGGCACCACGGCCCGATCTCGCCTCAACTCCTCGCGCAGCGTCAGGGCTTCGGTCTCGATCCGGATGGTCCCACCCTCTGGCATGGCATCGCGGGCATTGACCACCAGGTTCATCACCACTTGCTCTAACTGCCTGCGATCGGCGCGGATGCGTCCCAAGTCCGGCGCGTGGGCGAGCCGCAGGTTGATCCTTTCCCCCACCAGACGGTTCAACAGATGGGTCAGGTCAGACAGCGCATCCTGCAGATCAACCAATTCCGGCTGCAGAGTCTGTTTGCGCGAGAAGGCCAGCAATTGCCCGACCAGACTGGCGGCGCGGTTGGCGTTCTGGTGGATCTGCACAAGATCACCATAGTCCGGGTCGGCGCGGTCATGCCGCAGCAGCAGCAGATCACAATGTCCCGAGATGGCTGTCAGCAGGTTATTGAAATCATGTGCGATTCCGCCCGCCAGCTGGCCTATGGCCTGCATTTTCTGGCTTTGGACGAACTGCGCCTCGAGGGATTTCAGCGCGGTGGCATCGGTCAGGATGGCCAGCGCGCCGCCCCGTCCCCGATCAACCGATCGGCGCAGGGTAATCTGGAAGAACGCGTCCTGCTCCCCCCGCCGCGCCCGCAGCACCTCTGCCCGTTCGGGGATCCGCTCGGCCACCACATCGGCAAGCCAATCGGCCACCGGACGCCCCAGACCTTCGAACAGGTCGTGGAAGGTCACCCTGTCGTCCAGCGCAAGGCCGAGCGCCTCGCGCGCGGCGCGGTTGGCCATCTTCATCTCGCCATCGGCGGCAAAACGAATCAGCGCCACCGGGACATTCTCGAAATCAACAAGATCAGAGACCCCGCCCGCATCCTGAGACATGGGGAGCAGATAGATTTCGCGCCGTTCACCCGCGCCTTCCACCTCGGCCAGGATCGCACGCACCGGACCATCGACCGACAATACCTCGATCTCTTCACCCGATCGCAGGGTCTGGGCCGCAAATATCAGGTCCAACCGCTTGGGCCGACCGCCCAGAAGTCGGCGCATCGCCTCGTTGGTGAAAAGAACGACGCCGGCCTTGTTGGCCACCAGCATGGGCAGGCTGAGGGTTTCAGCCCCGCGCCCGACGCCAGAGCGATCCAGAAACTCCTCGAGCCGCCAGAGAAACTGTGTCTCACCGATCCGACTGACGCCAAGGCGCACATGCCCGCGACGCGAGACCACATCCTCACGCGCGGAGCCGAGGTTCATCGCCCGGTTCTGCAAGCGATACAGAACCGCCGCGGGGCTGGCAAAGTGGTCCTGCAGGGTTGCGACAAGCGTCGCACCGCCCTTGTCACCGAAACGGTCGCGGGCGGCACCGTTCTGATAGCCGATCTTGCCAAGCGCATCCGTGGTGAAACAGGGCGTGGCATCGGCCCCGACGAGTTGGCCAAGTTGGCGCATCAAGCGATGTTCGCCGCGCAGAGCCCCCCAGGCCAGGGCCCGTATCAGAAGGACCAGTGCGATAAAGGTCAGGCCGGCAGCCCCCGCCGCCAGACGCAGCCGGGCATCAGGCGCGAGAAGGACCGCCAGCAGACACGCCAGAGCGGCTGCCAGCAGCAGCCCCACGCGCCCAGACAGCCCGCGTGCCGTCACGCCAAGATCGAGCGGCCTCGCCATCGGTCCGATCACATCTCTCTCCCGCATCGGAAACACAGTCTTTCTGGACCGCCAAAGGTTAACGGAGTTTTAACCGGCCCCCATCCCGCGCAGCCAATTGCTTAAAATGCCACACAGCCTTGCAACGCTAGGTTGTTTTCCGCAAGATCGCCAGAAAAAATCCGTCACCGCCAGACAGCGGTGTGAAACGGTGGCGTGACGTTTCGGCAAACCCGGAGTTGCGTGACAGAAAGCCGTCGATCTGCGCATCGTTTTCGCACCGCAGCATCGAACAGGTCGCGTAAGCCAGAACGCCACCCTTTTCGATCATTTTCGATGCCCGATCAATGATTTGCGCCTGAATGTTGACAAGCTGCTGCAAGCGATCTGGCGACAGGCGCCACTTGCCTTCCGGGGCACGCCGCCAACTGCCGGACCCACTGCACGGCACATCGGCCAGAACCAGATCAAACGGACCTGCGGCCTCGGGCATCTCGGTCAGCCGCAGCTTTGCACCCGCCCGCGCGGCGCGGGCTGGAAGGTCGGCCATGCGTTTGGGGTCGGCATCATGGGCATAAAGCGCCAGTCGCGCTCGCGCCGCCATGGCCAGTGCCTTACCGCCGCCGCCGGCGCAAAGGTCCAACACTTTCAGCCCGTCACGCAATGGCAACGCCTCGACAACCGCCTGACTGGCGGCATCCTGCAACTCCACCAGCCCGTCCCGGAAGGGCGCTGAATTCTGTATTTTTCTTGCGTTTTCTGTGACTTCCAAGGCGTTCTTTGCAAGATGATGCGGCACGGACACAATGCCTTCTGCCGCCAGGGCTGCCTGCCCGGCGGCACGGTCGATGCGGGCGGCGTTTACCCGCAGAAAGGCCGGCGCGCGATGGCGCAGTGCCTCCATCACCGCGGCAAAATCGTCTGCCAGACTGTCCCGCAGCGGGCCTTCCAACCAGTCTGGACAATCCTGCGCCTCAAGCCCCTGCGGCGCCCGGCCAGCCTCATCGGCGCGCACCGGCGGGGGCGCATGACCCTCACCCATAAAAAGACTATCCGGGTCAATGCCTTGCGCGCGCAAGCTGCCAAGGATCAGACCGCGCCCGGTTTCCGCCCCGCCGAGGGCTGCGAAAGAGCGGCGACAGCGAATTGCGTCAAAGACCAGATCGCGCACCGCAGCCCGATCGCCAGATCCCGCAAAGCGACTGGCGCGGCCCCAATTGGTCAACGCCTGCTCGGCCGGTTGCCCGGCAAGCCAGCGGTCAAGGATGGATATTGCGGCAGAGAGACGTGCAGCCGGGGTCATGCGGCACCTGAAGACACGGTCGCAATGGATTGTTTTCGATTGGAAATTTCAGCCATTCAAGCCCCCGGAAACCTCCCGGACGACGCCGGAACCATGGCCCGGTTTACACCGCTTTGACCCTTGCGGCCACCGCATATGCGCCCGGTCAGGACAGGTCGAGCGGCAGGTCTTGCTGGTGCATTACCGGCGCGGGCGCATGGTCGCCCGTGGCGATCTGTTGAAAAAACCGCGCGGCATCGGCCTGAACCCGGTCGCGCGCGGCCTCGGGCATCCGATCGAGATTGCGATAGCTCAGCGCCATCCGGGCGTTGGCTCCCAGCCGGTCTCGGTTCTCGATCAGGAAGTTCCAGTAGAGATAGTTCAGCGGGCAGGCGCGCGGGCCGGTCTTTTCCTGCGGGTCAAACCGGCAGTGCCCGCAATGGTCGGACATCCGCTGGATATAGGCGCCCGAGGCCGCGTAGGGCTTGGACCCCACCCGCCCGCCATCGGCATGCAGCACCATGCCGTGGACATTCGGCAGCTCGACCCATTCAAAGGCATCGGCATAGACGGCCAGATACCAGTCCTGCACCTGCCGCGGGTCGATCCCTGCCAGCAGCGCAAAATTGCCGGTCACCATCAGGCGCTGGATGTGATGGGCATAGGCATTGTCGCGGGTGTTGCGGATCGCCTCGGCCTGACAGCGCATCGCCGTCGCGCCGGTCCAGAAGAATGCCGGCAGGTCGCGCCGGGCGTTCAGGTGGTTGGAGCGGCCATAATCCGGGCCCATGGTCCAATAGATCCCGCGCACAAACTCGCGCCAACCCAGGATCTGGCGGATGAAGCCTTCGACCGCGTTCAGGGGCGCGTGACCGGCATGAAAGGCCGCCTCGGCCGCGGCGCAAACCTCGCGCGGGGTCAGCAAACCGCAATTCAGATAGGGCGAGAGCGCGGAATGAAACAGCACATCCGTGCCATCCTGCATCGCGTCCTGATAATCGCCAAACCATGGTAGCGCGGCCGTGATGAAATGCGCCAGCGCCTGCAGGGCATCGGCGCGGGTCACCGCCCAGCCAAAGGTCTCCAGCCGGCCGAAATGGTCGCCAAATCGCGCTGCGACCAGATCCAGAACCTCGGCGGTGATCGCATCCGGGGCAAAGCGCAGCGCGCGGGGCACGCGCAGGTCGGGCGGCAGGCGCTTGCGGTTCTCGGCGTCGAAGTTCCACTGCCCGCCGACCGGTTGCGCCCCCTCCATCAGCACGCCGTGGCGCTGGCGCATGGCGCGGTAAAAATACTCCATCCGCCCGGTCTTGCGGGCGTCCGTCAGGCGGGCAAACGCGTCCCGGCTGCAGAAAAACCGGTCATCGGCACGCAGATCGACGGCAAGGCCCAGATCGTCGCGCCAATGGTCGATCATCTGCAACACGCGCCATTCGCCCGGCTCGGTCACGATCACGGGCTGGGGGCCAAGATCCGCCAGCGCGCGCAGCACCTCGCCGGTGAAACTGTGGGTATTGGCGGGATCGTCCAGCGTGACATAGCGGACGGCGATCCCCTCGGCCCGCAGATCGGCCGCAAAATGGCGCATCGCCGAGAGGATCAGCGCGATCTTCTGCTGGTGATGGCGGACATAGCGCGCCTCGTCAGCCACCTCGACCATCAGCACTGTGTCGCGGGCGGGATCAAGGCCGCGCAGGGCGGCCACGTTCCGCGTCAGCTGGTCGCCGAGGATCAGGCGCAGACAGCCGGTCATGCCTCAGCCCTTGGGGCGCAGTCGGCCGCGGCCACCATCGACGCCGATCACCTGCCCGGTGATCCAGTCGGCCCGGTCCGACAGCAAGAAAGCCGCCAGATGGGCGCTGTCCTCGGCCCGGCCCAGCCGCGGCAGCGGGTGCAACTGGGCGATGGCACTTGCCATTTGCGGGTTGCCGGTCAAGCCCTGCGCCAACCTTGTATCGGTCAGCGAGGGGGCGACGGCATTGACGCGGATCTTGGGCGCAAGCTCGGCCGCCAGTGCCCGCGTCAGCCCCTCGACCGCGCCCTTGGCCATCGAGATCGAGGCATGGGCGGCAAAACCCTGCCCGACCGCAACCGAGGAAAACAGCACCACCGAGGCCCCGCCCGCCTTCAGCGCCGGCAGCGTGGACTGGATCGCCAGTGCCGCGCCCTCGGCGTTCAGGAGAAAGTCGCGGCGAAAATCGGCTGAGGTCAGCCGCGCCAGCGGGCGCAGGTTGATGCTGCCCACCGCATAGACCAGCCCTGAGAGGGTCGGGCCAGCCTCTTGCGCCACACGGGCAAAGCTGTCGTCCTGTTCGACATCGGCCACGGTGCAAGGCGCGCCCAGCTCGGTCGCCAGCGCCGCCAATCGGTCAGTATCGCGGCCCACAAGATGCAGCGCCCGGCCCTCGGCCGCCAGCGCGCGGGCCACCGCCCCGCCGATGCCCCCGGTCGCGCCCCAGATCAGAACCCTAGCCATGCTGCCCCCCTGATGTCCTGACACCGATACGCAGCAGAACGCGGACCGGTTCAGGTGTGACAAGAGAAAACACAGGAGTTCACGCCCGTCCCACTGCTCAGCCCCGCGCGGTCAGCCACACACCCAGCAACGTGACGGCCAGCCCTGCAAACATCATCGCCGTTAGAGGCTCGTCAAACAGCGCCCAGGCCATCAGCATCGTCACCGGCGGGCTGAGATAGATCGCGGCGCTGACCTTGGCCACCGGATACAGCCGCAGGCAGGTGTAATAGACCGAATAGGTGGCAAAGGTCGAAACCAGCACCAGCACCGCCATGCCGATCCCGAACTGCGCGGTCAGGGGCGGCGCCAGGCCATCGCCCGCCAGCAGGGCCGACAGGCCGAACAGCACCGCCCCGGTGAGGGTCTGGATGCACAGCGCCTGATGCACCGGCAGATGCAGCCGTTTGCGCCCGCGATGCAGCACCGAGGCCAGCGCAAAGATCAGCATCGACGCCACCGTCAGGCCGTAAGCCCACAGCGGCGCGGTGCCGAAGCTCAGGCTGTCCAGCGACACCACCAGCACGCCCGCCACCGCGATCGCCGTGCCCAGCCATTGCCGGGGGGCAAGACGCTCGCCCAACAGCGGCTGGGACAGCGCCACGATCGCCAGCGGCAACAGATCCGAGATCAGCGCCACCAGCCCGGTCGGCACCCGCTGCTCGATTGCCAGCGCAAAGCCGCCCAGATACAGAAACACCGCCATCACCCCGAAGCCGATCTGCGACAGCACCGCCGCCCGGTCCGGCCGCGGCCCGATCAGCAGCGCGAAGGGCAGCAGGATCAGCCCGGACAGCGCCGTGCGCCAGAACAGCAGCAGAAACACGCTGGCCTGTTCGTTGGCATAGCGGATGCCGACGAAACCGCTGCTCCACCCCAGGATCAGCAACGTGGCCAGCAGCGGCCAAAGCAGGCGCTGGCGGGCCGAGGGGGCGGCAAGGGCGAGGGTCATGGCGGCGGTCTCCGGGGTGTCTTCAGTCGGGCGTATCGAAACACCCGCGCGGGCGCACATGACAAATTTTGATGACTCCATGAAATCTCGCCAGCGCCTGTCATGCCACCTTGCCAAATATGACCCTTTCGCCAATCCTCAACCCAAGCCACCCGCGGGATTGCAGATGCTTGACCTGACCAGCCGCCGCCTCGACATCGACGCCTTGCGCGCGCTGCGGGCGATCCATCAGCATGGCGGGATCACCCGCGCGGCCGAGGCGCTGGGGCTGACCCAATCCGCCGTCAGCCACAAGATCAAGCGACTGGAGACCAGCCTCGACTGCCAGTTGCTGTCGCGCCGCCCCGGTCAGGCGCCTTTCACCGCCGCGGGGGCCGAGTTGCTGGACTATGCGACCCGCATCCTCGGCCTGCATGACGAAGCCCTGCTGAGCCTGACCCGCACCGATCTGGCCGGCCGCATCCAACTGGGCCTGACCGAGGACACAACCTGCTCGGACCTGTCGCGGATGCTGGGGCGCTTTCGCAGGCTGCATCCGCAGGTCTCGGTTCGGACCCGGGTGCGGATGAGCATCGTCCTGCGCGCGCTGCTGGAGCGGGGCGAGTTGGACGCCGCCATCCTGCAGGTCTTTGCCCATGAGGTGCGCCCCAGCGATGTGGTGCTGCTGCGCGAGGGGCTGCATTGGGTGAAATCGCCGGCCCTTGCCTTGCCCGAGGGCGGCGCGATCCCGTTTCTGTCCTTTGGCGAGGATTGTTTTTACCACCAATGGGCTCAGGACATCGGCCAGGACGAAGGCGCGCTGCTGGAGACCGTGTTCGATTGCGGCAGTGCGGCCGGGATCATCGCAGGCGTTCAGGCCGGTCTGGGCGTGGCGCTGCTGAGCGACCGCCACCTGCGCCCGGAGATGGAGCTGGGCATCCCCCGCCTGCCGCAACCGCCCGGTTTGGCCTATGTGATCCGCCGCGCCCGCCGCAACCGCAACCCGGCGCTGGAGGCGCTGATCAAGGAGATGCAGGTCGAGGTCGGCCGCTATGGCGGCTTGGCCCTCGCAGGCTGAGGGACAACCTTGCCGCCACGGCGCGGCGCAGAAGGTCCGGCCCCCGCCTTGACCTTGTGATGGGTCGCAGGCGCGGTGCCGCGGTCGCCCGCTCAGTTCAGGCGCAGCGCCCGGCCCGCGCAGGCCAGCGTCACGCAGGTGTCGCGCCCGCGCATGGCAATCCCCGTCACCTCCATCGGCCGGCGGTCGAGATCGCCGCCCGACAGTTCGATGCTGCCCGCGCCATGAAAGGCCGCGTCCAGCAGGCGCAGCAGAGCCTCGCCATGCAGCACGGCCTCGACGCCCTCGGCGGTGCGGGTGATGGCGTCAGGGGTGATGCGGCGGGTGCCGATGATCAGGTCCATGGCTGGGCTTTCGGAGAGTTGAAACAGAAAACCCAAGCCCCACAGGGGCTTGGGTCTGGTGCAGATATGCGGCGGATCAGCTGCAGCCGCTGGTGCCGCCGCAGGTGTTGCACTTCATGCAGGTGCCGTTGCGGACCAGCGTGAAGTTGCCGCATTCGCCGCAGGCCTCGCCCTCATAGCCTTGCAGCTTGGCGCGGGTGCGGGCGTCCAGGGTGACCGTGCCGGTCGCGATGGCGGTGGCGGTGCTGACCTCGGCCACCGCGGCGAAACTGGTCGCGCCTTCGGTGCCGGTCAGGCCCAGCCCGGACATGCCACCCTGCAGCACCACCAGTTCCTGCGGCAGGCGCTTGCGCAGATAGCCGGTCGAGCTGATCTGTTTCAGCACCTCGATCGACTTCGAGGCGGTGCCCTCCGAGACCGGCGCCACATTCGGCCGGACCTCGTCGCTGCCCGTGCCCAGATCGTCGAAGCTGGCGCCTTTCGGGGCGACATGGGCCAGATCGGTCCGGTCCAGATAGCTGACCGCCAGTTCGCGGAAGATGTAGTCGAGGATCGAGGTCGCGTTCTTGATCGAGTCATTGCCCTGCACCATGCCCGCGGGCTCGAACTTGGTGAAGGTGAAGGCATCGACAAACTCTTCCAGCGGCACGCCATATTGCAGGCCCACCGAGACGGCGATGGCGAAATTGTTCATCATCGCCCGGAAGCCCGCGCCTTCCTTGTGCATGTCGATGAAGATCTCGCCCAGCGAGCCATCGGCGTATTCGCCGGTGCGCAGATAGACCTTGTGGCCGCCGACATTGGCCTTCTGGGTATAGCCCTTGCGGCGCTCGGGCAGCTTTTCGCGGTGGCTGCGCACGATTTCCTTGACGATCACCTTCTCGACGATCTTCTCGGCCAGCACCATGGCCTTTTCCTGCTGGCTGCCGGAGGCGAGGATCTCTTCGGCTTCCTCGTCGTCCTCGACCAGGGCTGCGGCCAGCGGCTGCGACAGCTTGGAGCCGTCGCGATACAGCGCGTTGGCCTTGATGCCGAGGGAATGCGACAGCTCATAGGCGGCCAGCGTGTCGGCGATGGACGCGGTGTTGGGCATGTTGATCGTCTTGGAGATCGCGCCCGAGATGAAGCTTTGCGCCGCCGCCATCATGGTGATGTGGCTTTCGACCGACAGATACCGCTTGCCCTTCTTGCCACAGGGGTTGGCGCAATCGAACACCGGCAGATGCTCGGCCTTGAGGAACGGCGCGCCTTCCAGCGTCATCGTGCCGCAGACATGGTCATTGGCGGCGTCGATCTGCGCCTTGGTGAAACCCAGATGACGCAGCAGGTCAAAGCTCGGGTCGGCCAGCTTTTCGGCCGGGATGCCCAGCGTGCCCTTGCAGAAATCCTCGCCCAGCGTCCACTGGTTGAAGACAAAGCGGATGTCGAAGGCCGAAGGCAGCGCGGCCTCGATCTTTTCCAGCTCGCGCGGGCCGAAGCCGTGGCCGATCAGCGAGGTGTGGTTGATGCCGGGGCAGTTGCCAAGGCTGCCGTGGCCCACGGCATAGGCCACGATCTCGGCGGTCTGTGCCGAGGAATAGCCCAGCTTTTCCAGCGCCGCCGGCACCGACTGGTTGATGATCTTGAAGTAGCCGCCGCCGGCCAGCTTCTTGAACTTCACCAGCGCGAAATCGGGCTCGATGCCGGTGGTGTCGCAATCCATCACCAGACCGATGGTGCCGGTGGGGGCGATCACGGTGGTCTGGGCGTTGCGGAAGCCGAATTGCTCGCCCATGGTCAGCGCCTCGTCCCAGGCGCCGCGGGCCAGCGTGACCAGCTCGGGCTCGGGGCAGTTGCCGGCGTCGAGGGCCACGGGGGCGACGTTCACGCCCTCATAGCCGCTGGCTTGGCTCCAGGCCGCGCGGCGGTGGTTGCGGATCACCCGCAGCATGTGGTCGGCATTGCGGCGATAGCCGGCAAAGGCCCCCAGCTCGGACGCGATCTCGGCCGAGGTGGCATAGGTCACGCCGGTCATCAGTGCCGACAGCGCGCCGCACAGCGCCCGGCCTTCGGCCGAATCGTAGCCCAGACCCATGTTCATCAGCAGGCCGCCGATATTGGCATAGCCCAGGCCCAGGGTGCGGAAGTCATAGGACCGCTGCGCGATCTCGCGGCTGGGGAACTGCGCCATCATCACGCTGATCTCCAGCGTCAGCGTCCAGAGGCGGGTCGCATGGATATAGGCCTGCGCGTCAAAGCGGCCTTCGCGGAAGAAGGTCAGCAGGTTCATCGACGCCAGGTTGCAGGCGGTGTCGTCGAGGAACATGTATTCCGAACAGGGGTTCGAGCCGCGGATCGGCCCGTCCTCGGGGCAGGTGTGCCAGGCGTTCACGGTGTCATGGAACTGGATGCCCGGATCGGCGCAGGCCCAGGCGGCATGGCCGACCTGATCCCACAGCTCGCGCGCCTTCACGGTCTTGGCGACCTTGCCATCGGTGCGGCGGATCAGCGCCCAGTCCGCATCCTCCTTCACCGCCTTCAGGAAGGCGTCGGTCACGCGGACCGAGTTGTTGGAGTTCTGGCCCGAGACCGAGATATAGGCCTCGGAATCCCAGTCGGTGTCATAGGTCGGAAATTCGATGCTGTCGAAACCCTGCCGCGCATATTGCAGCACGCGGTTGATATAGGTCTCCGGGATCATGGCGCGTTTCGCGGCGCGGATCGCGGTTTTCAGGCCGGCATTTGTGGTGGCATCGCAGGCATCCGCGGCCGCGCCATCCCAGGCGCGGATCGCCGCAAAGATCGCGTTCAGATGCTGCTCGTGCATTTTCGAGCCGGCGACCAGCGAGGCGACCTTTTGTTCCTCGATCACCTTCCAGTTGATGAACTGCTCGATATCGGGGTGATCCATGTCGCAGATCACCATTTTCGCCGCCCGGCGCGTGGTGCCGCCCGACTTGATCGCGCCCGCCGCGCGGTCGCCGATCTTGAGGAAGCCCATCAGGCCACTGGATTTGCCGCCGCCCGACAGTTTCTCACCCTCGCCGCGCAGGCTGGAGAAGTTGGTGCCGGTGCCCGAGCCGTATTTGAACAGCCGCGCCTCGCGGACCCAGAGGTCCATGATGCCGCCCTCGTTCACCAGATCGTCCTTGACCGACTGGATGAAGCAGGCATGGGGCTGCGGATGTTCATAGGCGCTGTCCGACTGGGTCAGCTTGCCGGTCTTGTAATCGACATAGAAATGGCCCTGCCCCGGACCGTCAATGCCATAGGCCCAATGCAGGCCGGTGTTGAACCATTGGGGCGAGTTGGGCGCGGCCATCTGCCGGGCCAGCATGAAGCGCATCTCGTCGTAATAGGCGCGGGCATCGGCCTCGGTGGTGAAATAGCCGCCCTTCCAGCCCCAATAGGCCCAGGCGCCGGCCAAACGGTCGAAGACCTGCTTGGCCGAGGTTTCACCGACGATGCGCTGATCTTCGGGCAGTTCGGCCAGGGCAGCCTCATCCGCCACCGAACGCCACAGGAACTCGGGCACGCCCTTTTCCTTGACGCGCTTCAGGCGGGCGGGCACCCCGGCCTTGCGGAAGTATTTCTGCGCCAACACGTCCGAGGCAACCTGGCTCCAGCCTTCCGGAACCTCCACCGCTTCGTTGCGGAACACGACCTTGCCGTCGGGATTGCGGATTTCCGACGTGGTGGTGGTGAAAGCCATGGTGCCATAGGCGCCATTGGCCTCAGTCGTGAACTTGCGCTCGATCTTCATGCCCCGTTCCGTCCCATATCGCGCGGAATTCATCCGCTGGTTATCCCTGTGCGTTCATCCGGTCACACCTGTCCACCCTGCGCCCCGAGACGGGGCGCAAGCCACGCAACCACAAGGGTCGGGCCGGGTATCTGGTCTGCTGCCGGACCGGAGACACCAGATTTAGTGGTTTACCCCGACCGCACCGGCAAACTGTCGCAAAGACGTGACCCAATCAACGACAAAATTTGCACCCCACCACCATATTTGGTGTTGACGCAGGGGTTATGCACAGACTTTCCACAAGCCCTATGGTTAACCTTTGATTCACCGCGCCTTCATTCCCTGTGGACAAATCTGTGCAGCCGCTGTGCACCCGCCCGACACCCCGGCCGATTTCGCGTGGCTGTGCGGTGGCTTGGCCGGCAAACCCGACACGGCACTTCAAGGCGCAGGCGCGGTGGAAAGCTGCGCCCCGCGACCAGCGTTGCCAAATCGTCGCACTTCGGCGGGATGCGCGCGGCGCCACCGGGCGACCAACCGGCGCGGCAGATTTTGCCCCTCTGGCCCCGGCCGGGCGATTCCCTTAAGGCTTTGGCTGCGGACAGGAGACGGTTGAGATGGACCAGACAGAAAACGGCAACCTGCGGGGCATCGTCCTGATGGTTGTATCAATGGCAGCCTTTGCCATCGAGGACAGCTTCATCAAGCGCGCCGCCGACGACATGCCCACCGGCCAGATCCTGCTGATGCTGGGGGTGTTTGGCGCGGCCATCTTTACGGTCATGGCGGCGCGCGCCGGTCAAAAGCCCTTCTCGCGCGATCTGCTGCAGGGGCAGGTGATGCTGCGCAACCTGGGCGAGGTGATCGGCACGATGGGCTTTATCACCGCCATTGCGCTGACGCCGCTGACCAGTGCCACGGCGATCCTGCAGGCGATGCCGCTGGCGGTGACGCTGGGCGCCGCGCTGTTTCTGGGCGAATCTGTCGGCTGGCGGCGCTGGACGGCGATTCTGGTGGGATTTGCCGGGGTGCTGGTCATCATCCGGCCGGGGCTGGAGGGGTTTGACATCAACTCGCTCTGGGCGGTGCTGGCGGTGTTTGGCCTTGCCATCCGCGATCTGGCGACGCGTCGGGTGCCGGCGCGGATCGGCTCGATGTCGATCTCGGTCTCGGGGTTTGTCTCGGTGGCGATTCTGGGCGCGGCGATGCTGGCCCTGTCGGGCGGGGCGGTCTGGCCCGGCACCTTGCAGACGGCGCTGATGGTGGGGGCGCTGTCGGCGGGCGTTGTCGGCTACTGGATGGTGGTCGAGGCGATGCGGGTGGGCGAAATCTCGGCCGTCACGCCGTTTCGTTACGCCCGGCTGATCTTTGCGCTGATCATCGGCATCCTGATCTTTGGCGAACGCCCGGACGTGATGACGTTGGCGGGCGCGACGCTGGTGATCGGCTCGGGCCTTTACACCTTCGCGCGCGAACGGGTGCGTCGGCGCAATGCCGCCCGCGCCGAGGCAATTTCCGCCTGAGTGTCCACACGTTAGCGCAAGCGCACTTTCCTTGGCCGCCCTGCTGGCTTAGACAACCCGCGAAAGCGCGTTGCCCAGTGAGGACACCATGAGCACGATCATCGACATTCACGCCCGCGAAATCCTCGACAGCCGCGGCAATCCCACCATCGAGGTGGATGTGACGCTGGAAAGCGGCGCCTTTGGCCGTGCAGCCGTGCCCTCGGGCGCCTCGACCGGCGCGCATGAGGCGGTGGAGCGTCGCGATGGCGACAAGGGCCGCTACATGGGCAAGGGCGTGCTGGAGGCCGTGGCCGCCGTGAATGGCGAGATCGCCGAGACGATCATCGGCTTTGACGCCACCGACCAGATCGGCATCGACCGCACCATGATGGAGCTGGACGGCACCCCCAACAAGTCGCGGCTGGGCGCGAACGCGATCCTGGGCGTATCGCTGGCGGTGGCCAAGGCCGCGGCCGAGGTGACCGGCCAGCCGCTGTTCCGCTATGTCGGCGGCACCGCCGCCCGCGTCCTGCCGGTGCCGATGATGAACATCATCAACGGCGGCGCGCATGCCGACAATCCGATCGACATCCAGGAATTCATGATCATGCCGGTCGGCGCGGCCAATATCCGCGAAGCCGTGCGGATGGGTGCCGAGGTGTTCCACACCCTGAAGAAAGAGCTGCATGCCGCGGGCCTCGCGACTGGCGTGGGCGACGAGGGCGGCTTTGCCCCCAACCTCAGCTCGGCCCGCGATGCGCTGGACTTCATCGTGAAGTCGATCGAAAAGGCCGGCTACAAGCCCGGCGTCGACATCTATCTGGCGCTGGATTGCGCCGCGACCGAATACTTCAAGAACGGCAAGTATGAGCTTGAAGGCGAAGGCAAATCGCTGACCCCGGCCGAGAATGTCGATTATCTGGCGGCGCTGGTGGCCGATTATCCGATCATCTCGATCGAGGATGGCTGCTCGGAAGACGATTGGGCCGGCTGGAAGCTGCTGACCGAACGTCTGGGTGACAAGATCCAGCTGGTGGGCGACGATTTGTTTGTCACCAACCCCAAGCGTCTGGCCGAGGGTATCGCCAAGGGCTGCGCGAACTCGATGCTGGTCAAGGTCAACCAGATCGGCACCCTGACCGAGACGCTGAACGCCGTCGATATGGCCCACCGCGCCCGCTATACCAACGTGATGTCGCACCGCTCTGGCGAGACCGAGGATGCGACCATCGCCGATCTGGCGGTGGCCACCAATTGCGGGCAGATCAAGACCGGCTCGCTTGCGCGCTCGGACCGGCTGGCCAAGTATAACCAGCTGATCCGCATCGAGGAAATGCTGGGCGAAGTGGCCGAATATGCCGGCCGCTCGATCCTGAAGGGCTGAGGCCAACCGACCGCGACCTGACGGGCGCCCGCCGCGGGTGCCCGTTTTCATTGCAAAGAGGCGGCGCGCATGGCCCGGCTGATCCTGCTGAACAAACCCTATGACGTGATGTGTCAGTTCACCGGCGACGGCACGCGCGCCACGCTGGCCGATCTGGTGCCGGTGCCGGGGGTCTATCCGGCCGGCCGGCTGGACCGTGACAGCGAAGGTCTGGTGGTGCTGACCGATGACGGGCGGCTGCAGGCCCGGATCAGCGATCCCAGGCACAAGCTGCCGAAAACCTATCTGGCGCAGGTCGAGGGCACCGTCACGGATGCGGCGCTGGCGGCCTTGCGCGAAGGCGTCACCCTGAACGACGGCCCCACCCTGCCCGCCCGCGCCCGCGCCATGGACGCGCCCGACTGGCTGTGGCCGCGCAATCCGCCGGTGCGCTTTCGCAAGACCGTGCCGGATGGCTGGCTGGAGGTGACCATCACCGAAGGCCGCAACCGGCAGGTGCGGCGGATGTGTGCGGCGGTGGGCCTGCCCTGCCTGCGGCTGATCCGCTGGGCGGTGGGTGACTGGACACTGGAGGGGCTGGCCCCCGGCGCCTGGCGCGAGGCCCCCGCCCCCGAGCCCCTGCCGCCCCGGCGCCCGATTGTGCCGGGCACAAGATCGCCATGGCACAAGCCCGGCCCCAAGCGTAAGCCATGAGCATGGAACAGGAAAAAGATTCACCCCGCGGTCTGGCCTTCGCGCTGGGCGCCTATGGCCTTTGGGGCTTTCTGCCGCTTTACATGAAGGCGCTGGCCGATGTGCCGACGCTGGAGGTGCTGGCGCATCGGGTCCTCTGGTCGGTGCCGGTCTCGCTGATCGTGCTGACCCTGCTGGGGCGCACCACGGACCTCTGGGCGGCGCTGCGCAATCCGCGGATGGTGGTGATGGCGGGCGTGACCGCGCTGCTGGTGGCCGCCAACTGGGGGATCTATGTCTATTCGATCCAGACCGGGCAGGCGCTGGAGGCGGCGCTGGGCTATTATTCCAACCCGCTGTTCTCGGTGCTGCTGGCCGCAACCCTGCTGGGCGAGCGGCTGGACCGCTGGCAATGGCTGGCCATCGCGCTGGCCACATTGGCCGTGGTGATCCTGACGGTCGAGGCCGGACGGGTGCCGATGGTGGCCACCGGCCTGTTCCTGACCTGGGGATTTTACGGCTATCTCAAGAAAAAGCTGCCGATCGGTCCCAATCAGGGCTTCGCGCTGGAGGTGATCCTGCTGCTGCCGATCGCGCTGGCCTATCTGGTCTGGCTGGGGGCTGATGGGCATTTCTGGACGGGCACCACCACCGAACGCGGGCTGTTGCTGCTGGCGGGGGTCGTGACCGCGACACCGCTGATGCTTTACGCCAATGGCGCAAAACTGCTGCGGCTGTCGACCATCGGCATGGTGCAATATCTGACGCCGACGATGATCTTCCTTCTGGCCGTGCTGTTGTTTGGCGAACCGTTTGCCGGCGCGCGGCTGGTGGCCTTTCCGCTGATCTGGGCGGCACTGGCGATCTATACCTGGCGCCTGATCCGTTCGGTCAGGGCCGGCTGATCTGCCCGCCGCCCACCAGCGCCGCAACCCCGGTGGTCGAAGGCCCCGAGGTCGGCAGACCGCGCGCCACCCGCACCGCCAGATGGGCAAAGGCCTGCGCCTCCAGCATGTCGCCATCCAGCCCCACAGCCTCGACCGGCTGCACCGGAAAGGGATGCAGCGCGCTCAGCTCGGCCATCAGCGTGCTGTTGTGGCGCCCGCCGCCCGCAACCAGCATCCGGGCGGGCGGCTGCGGATAGTGCTGCGCGCCGGCCGCCACGGCCTCGGCCGCAAAGCGGGTCAGGGTCGCTGCGGCATCGGGGTCGGACAATGCGCTGACGGCATCCAGAAGCCCCGCAAAGTCATTGCGATCCAACGATTTCGGCGGCATGCGCGCAAAATGCGGATGGGCGAGAAACCGGGCGATGACCGCCGCATCCGCCCGGCCGGTTGCCGCCAAGGCGCCGCCATCATCGCGGATCAGCCCGCGCCGCGCCAGCATCAGATCATTGACCGGCGCATTGGCCGGCCCGGTGTCGAAGGCCAGGCAAGCGCCCGGCACCTCTGGCGCAGGCTGGCGCGGATCGACCCAGGTCACATTGCCCACGCCGCCCAGGTTCAGAAAGACCAGCGGCGCATCGGCCCCCAGCCGCCTGGCCAGCGCGAAGTGATAAAACGGCACAAGCGGCGCGCCCTGCCCCCCCAGCGCCACGTCGGCGCTGCGGAAATCCCAGACCACCGGCAGGCCCAGCACCTCGGCCAGCAGCGCGCCATTGCCGGCCTGATGCGTGCCGCGCCCGCCCGGCTCATGCGCCAGGGTCTGGCCGTGAAAGCCCACCATCTCGGCACCGTCGAACCGGCTGAGGATCTCGGCATGGGCGTTCTCGACCACCTCGGCGGCCTCGGCCACACCCGCCTCGCCGGGCCAGCGGCCAAGGGCTGCACGGATGACGCCGGCCTCTGCCGGCGTGTAGGGCCGAAAGGCCGCCGGCCCGAACTCCAGCACCCGTTCGCCATCGGTCAGCACCATCGCCGCATCGACGCCATCCAGCGAGGTGCCCGACATCGCGCCCAAGGCCCAGACCGGACCCTGCATACCCGTCTTCAACATCCCTTGCCCCCGGCAGCTTTCGCCCGCTATACCCCGCCTGTCCTTTAAGCACGAGGCCGTCATGACCTACCACCCGAAATCAGAATTCCTGCGCGTGATGATCGAGCGCGGCTATCTGGCCGATTGCACCGATTATCAGGGGCTGGACGCGGCGCTGGTCAAGGGGATCGTGCCGGCCTATATCGGCTATGACGCCACGGCGGCCTCGCTGCATGTGGGGCATTTGCTGAACATCATGATGCTGCGCTGGCTGCAAAAGACCGGCCACAAGCCGATCACGCTGATGGGCGGCGGCACCACCAAGGTGGGCGACCCCAGCTTCCGCGCCGATGAACGCCCGCTGCTGACCCCGGAGAAGATCGACGAGAATATCGATGGGATGAAGCAGGTCTTCGCCCGCTACCTCGACTATTCCGACGCGCCCGCCGGCGCGATCATGCTGAACAACGCCGAGTGGCTGGATCAGTTGAACTACCTCGACTTCCTGCGCGACATCGGCCGGCATTTCAGCGTCAACCGGATGTTGTCGTTTGAATCGGTGAAATCGCGGCTGGATCGCGAGCAGTCGCTGTCCTTCCTCGAATTCAACTACATGATCCTGCAGGCCTATGATTTCCTCGAGCTGCACCGCCGCTACGGCTGCCTGTTGCAGATGGGCGGATCGGACCAATGGGGCAATATCGTCAACGGCATCGATCTGACCCGCCGGGTGGTGGATGCCGAGATCTATGGCCTCACCTCGCCGCTGTTGACCACATCGGACGGCAAGAAGATGGGCAAATCGGCCTCGGGCGCGATCTGGCTCAATGGGGCGATGCTGTCACCCTATGAGTTCTGGCAATTCTGGCGCAACACCACCGATGCCGATGTCGGGCGCTTTCTGAAACTCTACACCGAGTTGCCGGTCGAGGAATGCGACGGACTGGGCGCGCTGGCGGGATCAGAGATCAACTCCGCCAAGATCATCCTTGCCAATGAGGTGACAGGACTGCTGCATGGCGCGGACGCCGCCGCCGCCGCCGAAGCCACCGCGCGTGAAGTGTTCGAGCGCGGCGGCATGGGCGAGGACCTGCCCACCCTGACCCTTACCGTGGCCGATCTGGCCGATGGCATCACGGCCGCACAGCTTTTCACCCGCGCCGGTCTCGCGCCCTCGGGCAAGGAAGCCAAGCGCCTGATCGCCGAGGGGGCCGCGCGGATCAACGACGATGTGGTTCTGGATGCAGGTCAGAAGCTGCACGCAGCCGATCTGGCCGAGCCGGTGAAACTCAGCGCCGGCAAGAAACGTCACGCGCTGGTGGTTCTGGACTGAAGAAAGAAGGGGGGCACTGCCCCCCTCGGCCTCTGGCCTCACCCCCCGGGATATTTCCGCCTGAATGATGATGAAGATCATCTGCCCATCATTCAGGTCCAAATATCCCGGGGGGAGTCCCGAAGGGACGGGGGGCAGCGCCCCCCTCCCCGCTCGCGTCACTCGGTGACCGAAACCTTCTTCATCACGTCGGGATCAGCCACGACGCCGTTCAGGCCCGCATCGCCGCGCTTGATCGCGTCGACCACGTCCATGCCCGCAACCACCTGACCGACGACGGTATATTGACCGTCGAGATGCGGTGCGGGGGCGAACATGATGAAGAACTGGCTGTTGGCCGAGTTCGGGTCCATCGAGCGCGCCATGCCGACCGTGCCGCGCTGGAAGCTCTCGCCCGAGAACTCGGCGGCGAGGTCGGGCAGGCTGGAGCCGCCCATGCCGGCCATCGACAGATCGCCACCGGCCTTGCCGTTCTGCACATCGCCGGTCTGGGCCATGAAGCCTTCGATCACGCGGTGGAACACCACGTTGTCATAAGCGCCTTCCTTGGCGAGCGCGGTGATCTGGGCCACGTGTTTGGGGGCCAGATCGTCGCGCAGGTCGATCACGACCTGACCGTTGGCCACCCCTGCGACCTCGATCACCAGGTTCGGGCCGGGGCCGTCCTGGGCCATCGCCGGTTGCACGAACTGGGGCAGCGCCATCGCGCCCAGGGCCGCGAGGCCGAGGGCGAACAGGCCGCCCGCAATCAGCTTGTCACGCGACATCGGCAGCCACCCGCACCTTGATCATGCGATCGGGATTGGCCGGCGGTTCGCCCCGGGTGATCGCATCGACATGTTCCATCCCCGAAATCACCCGGCCATAGACCGTATACTGGCCGTTCAGGAAGTGGTTGTCCTTGAAATTGATGAAGAACTGGCTGTTGGCCGAGTTCGGGTTGGCTGAGCGCGCGGCGCCCAGCGTGCCACGGTCATGCGGCAGTTTGGAGAACTCGGCCGGCAGATCCGGCAGGTCCGAGCCGCCGGTGCCGGCGCGGCGCAGGTTGAAGGACGGGTCTTCCATATTGGCATTGGCCACATCGCCGGTCTGGGCCATGAAGCCCTCGATCACGCGGTGGAAGGCCACGTTGTCGTATTTGCCGGCGCGGGCCAGCGCCTTCATCCGTTCGGCATGCTTGGGGGCCACGTCGGGCAGCAGGGCGATGACCACGTCGCCACCCTTGAGCGTCATGATGATGGTGTTTTCGGGATCGGTGATCTCGGCCATGGCCGTCCTCCTTGAGATGCTTGCGGCGGAAAAGTAATGGCGTCGGCGCGAAAGGGGAAGGGCAAAGCGTGCGTGAAGCGCGGAGGCCGTTGACCGCCGCCGCCGCTTGGTGAAAGAGGGGGCAAACCGGAGGATTTGCAATGGCGTGGAAAACCCTCGACGATATCGACCTGGCGGGCAAGGTCGTGCTGACCCGCGTGGACATCAATGTGCCGATGGAGGGCGGGCGCGTCACCGACGCCACCCGCATCGAAAAGATCGTGCCGACGGTGCGCGACATTCAGGCCAAGGGCGGCAAGGTGGTCTTGCTGGCCCATTTCGACCGCCCCAAGGGCAAGGTCGTACCGGAGATGAGCCTGTCCCATGTGCAAGGCGCGCTGGCGCAGGCGCTGGGGGCCAAGGTGGTGTTTGGCGCCGATTGCGTGGGCGCACCGGCGGCCGAGGCGATTGCCGCGGCGGGTTTTGGCGATGTGGTGCTGCTGGAAAACACCCGCTTTCACCCCGGCGAGGAAAAGAACGACCCCGCCTTGGTCGCGCAGATGGCGGCGCTGGGGGATGTCTATGTCAATGACGCGTTTTCGGCCGCGCACCGGGCGCATGCCTCGACCGAAGGTCTGGCGCGCGCCCTGCCCGCGGCGGCGGGTCGGTTGATGGAGGCCGAGTTGCGGGCGCTGGACGCCGCCCTTGGCAATCCGGCCCGTCCGGTGGTGGCGGTGGTGGGCGGGGCCAAGGTCTCGACCAAGCTGGACCTTCTGGGCAATCTGGTGGGCAAGGTCGATCATCTGGTGATCGGCGGCGGCATGGCCAATACTTTCCTCGTGGCGCAAGGGATCGAGGTCGGCAAATCGCTGGCCGAGCGGGACATGGCCGAGACCGCGCGCGAGATCATGGCCAAGGCCAAGGCGGCGGGCTGCACGATCCATCTGCCCGCCGACGTGGTGGTGGCGCGCGAGTTCAAGGCCCATGCCGCGCATGAGGTTGTGGCCGCCAGCGACTGCCCCGCGGATGCGATGATCCTCGATGCCGGCCCGAAGGCGGTGGCGGCGATCGAAGCGGTGTTTGCCAGGGCCCGGACCCTGATCTGGAACGGCCCGCTGGGCGCCTTTGAACTGGAGCCGTTTGACGCGGCCACAAATGCGGCGGCCAGGACGGCGGCGGCGCTGACGCGGACCGGCAAGCTGATCTCGGTCGCGGGGGGCGGGGATACGGTGGCGGCGCTGAACAAGGCTGACGCGGCTGAGGATTTCACCTTCATTTCGACGGCCGGCGGGGCGTTTCTGGAATGGATGGAAGGCAAGGATTTGCCGGGGGTTGCCGCGCTGCAAGGCTGACCGGCCCGGCGACACACCACAAAACTAAAAGGCCCGGGGCGCGTGCCCCGGGCCTTTTGATCTTGCAGGACAGGCGGTCAGATGATCTCGAACTGCGCGGCCATCTGGCGCAACTCGGCCAGAGTCTCGATCCCGACGAAAGCGATCCGGGTCTCGGCGTCGAACTCCAGCATCGCGGTGCCGTTGCGCACGGTCCCGAAGGCGTTGATCAGCTCCAGCCCGGTCTGGGCGTTTTCCCAATAGCTGCGAGCCAGTTGCACGCGATCATCGGTCGTGAAGTCGCGGATACGGTCGGCGCCGAAACCTGCGGTGAAGATGAAGGTGTCGTCCCCGACCGAGCCTTCCAGCGTATCGTTGCCGGCATTGCCGATCACGGTGTCGTTGCCGGCGCCGCCATTGACCACATCATTGCCCGCCCCGCCCCAAAGGCGATCCATGCCAAACTTGCCTTGCAGCAGGTCATTGCCCACACCGCCATAAAGCACGTCCTCACCATCGCCGCCGATCAGGGTGTCGTTGCCCAGACCGCCAATCAGCGTGTCCGCGCCGGCGCCGCCGTCGATCCTGTCATTGCCGGCATAGCCGTTCAGCAGATCGCGAAAGCCCGGCCGCGTGGCATTGGGGTTGGACGCGCCGGTCAAAACGTCATTGCCCGACAAAAGCCACGCCAAAAGGTCGGCCCCCGTGAGGCTGGTGGCCTGCGACTGGAAGGCGGCGGCCGAAAGGTTCAGGCCGGTGATGAACACCACCGGCTCATTCAGGACCCGGATGGCAACCCCGGTCACGCGGCCGGCCGTCAGCCCCTCGGACAAGGAATAATCGTAATCGCCGAAGACCCGCAGCTGATTGCCGCCAAACCGCCAGGTCAGCATCGTCTGGCTTTGACTTGCGATGATGTCTCCGGTTTCGGCATTGGCCCAGCGGCTGAGGTCGATCCCGCGCGAGACGGTAATGGGGGCGTAAAGTCTGGGCACAATCGAACTCCTCGAAACCTTCGCGCGAAGGCATGGTGAACCGCATTGCAGTTGAATATCCCGCGTTCGCCCAAGCGGTCAACCGGCAGGCGCAACTTGCTGCCCGCGGCGCAACAATCGCGCGAGCAACGCTGGCACTGTCGCCAGACTGCGCGGCCAGCAGGCGACCCGAAGCCGAATCATGTGTCATAGGGAACACGCCCGGCCCCGCCTGCGCGGCAGGGTGATTAACAAGCGGCGCGACCCGTGCCATAAAAACGTCAACGGCCCGCAGAGGCCACAGGCAGCGGACAGACAGGTCTCCCATGAGCAGCGCCACCCGGCCCGGATTGGGCATCATCACCCTGATCGGCCTGACCATCCTTCTGGGGGCCTATTTTACCTTTGCCGCCGTGCAGGGCGACTATGGGCTGTTCCGTCGGGTGCAGATCAAGGCCGAGGCCGAGGCGCTGCGGCTGGAGCGCGACCGTCTGGCCGCCGAACTGGCGGTGATCCAGAACCGCACCCGCCGGTTGTCCGACGCCTATCTGGATATTGACCTTCTGGACGAACAGGTCCGCGATGTGCTGGGCTATGTGCGCGGCGACGAGGTGGTGATCCGCTGACGACCGCCCCGCGGACATCGCGGCGATCCGAACCCATTCAACACTCATGCCACAGAACCCTCGCCGCATCGCAGCGAGGGATTTTCTTGCATTGGCCTAATTTTCCCCGATAATCGCCAAATAGTTTAACGCTGAACCATTTTCCGCAGGAAGGGCATCGGATGGCCAGAAAACCGGCAGACCCACCGCAATCCAACGTCTCCAAGGAGGAGTTGCTGACCTATTACCGCGAGATGCTGCTGATCCGCCGGTTCGAGGAAAAGGCCGGCCAGCTTTACGGCATGGGTCTGATCGGCGGCTTCTGCCACCTTTATATCGGGCAGGAAGCGGTGGTCGTGGGGCTGGAAGCCGCCGCGAAACAGGGCGACAAGCGCCTGACCAGCTATCGTGACCATGGGCACATGCTGGCCTGCGGGATGGACCCCAAGGGCGTGATGGCCGAGCTGACCGGCCGCATCGGCGGCTATTCCAAGGGCAAGGGCGGGAGCATGCACATGTTCTCGCGCGAGAAGC